>NZ_JAJDML010000069.1:0-13906 GCF_020594215.1 Blautia sp. DFI.1.216 | reverse complement strand
ATGATAGGGGTCTCCAAAACCTTTGGTGGGAGTTCGATTCTCTCATCCCCTGCTCGAAACCTTTGAAAATGAAGGCTTTTGCGCGTCTTCGTCTTCACGGGTAATCACAAGAGTAATCAAAGAAATATCATATGAGTCTATTAAACTAGATTCTATGATATTTTTTTATTTGCCAAAAACAGAGCTGTCAAGAATTTTAATCTTTATAAGAAGGAAGAAAATACTTGACAGCTCGTACACTGATTATTTCTCATAATAAATAGAAAGGGCTTGACGGATTAATCCATCAAGTCCTCTTGACTACTACTCATATTTTTTGATCTGAAAAACACATCTTATTTTTTCAAAATAATCTGAATTGGAACTATTTTATGAAAGCGCTATAAAATAGAAGTTGTATTAACTGCAATTAAGCCTTATACTAAAGCTATCTTCAGAATACAAAAGTGCAGAAGTAAGACACTGGCGTATATTATGCCGGACTCTTTTCTGCAAAATTAAAGGAGTAATCCTATGCAGACATCTAAAGATTTTTTACATATTTTTCTTGATATGGGTGACGCATTGTTAAACAGCGGTGCAGAGATTTTTCGGGTGGAGGATACGCTGAACCGAATGGGTTATGCCTGTGGTGCTGCGCAGATGAATGTTTTTGTGATCACATCCAGTATCGTTATTACCATGGAATTTCCGGGAGAAGGAGCGCGGACACAGACCCGACGGATCAGGGAGTGCGGAGGAAATGATTTTACCAAACTGGAGCAGTTGAATGATCTGAGCCGTCGTTTTTGTAATCATCCTGTTCCGGCAGCAGAGCTTCGGAAGGAATTTGATAAAATTAATATAAATAAAACAAAACCGCTATGGAAACTTCTTGGAAGCCTTCTGGCTGCATGCAGTTTTGCTTTTTTTTATGGTGGAAGTATTCCGGATGCTGTTGCAGCAGGGCTTGGGGCTGTTCTGATCTGGGGATTACAGCAATATCTTCGTCCGGTATGCATGAATGAAGTGACTTTTCAGTTTGTGGCGTCTTTTTTTACAGGCTGTGCAATCTGTGGATTAACCTTGCTGTGCCCATTCCTTCGCATGGATAAGATTATGATCGGTGACATTATGCTTTTGATTCCGGGGTTGATGTCGACAAATGCAATCAGGGATGTACTTATTGGTGATACACTCTCTGGAATCATCCGTCTGATTGCTGCTTTACTACTTGCTGCGGCACTGGCACTTGGATTTATGGGGGCAATTATTTTATTTGGGAGGTTTGGACTTTGACTGCAGCAATCATGATACAATTAATTACCGGAGCCATTGGCTCTGTAGGATTTGGAATTCTTTTTCATATAAAAAAGAAATATTTGCCTCTGGCAGCAGTTGGCGGCTTCCTTAGCTGGCTGGTGTTCCTTCTGGGAAAAGAATTCTGGGGAAATGTTTTTCTTCCGACTCTGATGGCTGGCTTTGTTACAGATGTGTATGCAGAAATTCTTGCAAGAATCTGTAAAGAAACATCTACATCTTTTTTTGTTACTTCCGTAATCCCTCTGATTCCCGGAAGTACTCTTTATTATTGTATGAACAGCATTGTGGAAGGAAATACTGTTCGAGCATTGGAATATGGACGGGATACGTTTCTTTTTGCTTTTGGAATTGCAGCAGGAATGAGTATTGCGTGGTCGATCTGTTATTTTCTGAGAACTGTAAGGAAAAAGTAGAACTGACCTGGCAAGAAAGAAATTCCCGATGAAATGACACACACCCGTTTTCGACAGTTGATGAAAAATAAAATGGCAGAATCTCTTGACTTTATTGGGGGGTCTGCCGTTTTTGTATGGTTAAAATGAAAAAGTACATTAATGATATTCGAAAGACATGCAAATCTGAATATGGAAACAGACATTTCTGGTGTCGTGGATATTATGTAGATACGGTATGGAAAAATGCAAAAAAAATACAGGAATAATGAGTCATTAGACTCCAATGCCGGTAATAGACCCTTATAGGGTCAAAGCAAACCACCGACTTAGCCGGTGGTCGTGATTACCGAATCAAGCAAGTAGCGAAGCGGATGATTTTATCCGCTTGACCATATTATATATGCTGTGACGCAAATAGCAAGGCTAAGTTACTGTTCACTCCGTTCACAGTAACTTAGCCAAAATTCATTCCAGATTGCCTGCGGCAATGGAATTTTGGCTTGTATGTCTCGGGATTTTGGCATATTCATGCCAAAACACCTTGCGGGATAGTGGTGTGTGAACAGTAACAGGCGAACTATAAACTGAGAAAATAAAAAAGTTGACAATTAACCTTCTGTGCTTTAAAATAGTAAACCATAAAATATATGGAGGTTTACAAATGACTAAAACAAAAAGCATGATCTATTGCGGTCTTTTTACGGCGTTGATTGCAGCAGGTGCGTTTATTAAAATCCCTGTACCTGTAGTTCCCTTTACACTGCAGTACCTGTTCACTATGCTTGCCGGATTGTTTCTGGGATCCAGAAGGGGTATGATTTCTGTGGTTGCCTATATGCTGTTGGGACTGGCAGGACTTCCGATCTTTTCGGAGGGCGGTGGGATCTGGTATATTTTCAAGCCAAGCTTCGGTTATATTATAGGGTTCTGCCTGGGAACATACGTGACCGGACTTATTGCAGAGCGTCTTAAGCAGAAGACAGTTTTTCACTATTTACTTGCGAATTTGGCAGGTCTGATGATCGTCTATGCCTGTGGAATGGTTTATTACTATGTGATCTGTAATTATGTGATCGATACACCGATTGGAATCTGGCCGCTGATTCTTTATTGTTTTCTTCTTGCAGTACCTGGTGACATTGCATTAAGTGTTCTGGGAGCTGTTATTGCAAAGCGTGTCAGACCGGTAGTACTTCAATATCTTTTTGATTCAAAATCAAATGTCAGACTGGAAACGGAGGAGCTTGCAAAATGAATCCACTTATTTTAGCACAGGAAATTATTGATGGACGCAGAATCACAAGGAAAGATGATCTTTCTTTCTTTCTCACCTGTGATTTAGATGAGTTATGTGAAGGAGCAGACCGTATCCGCGAAGCATATATCGGTGATAAGGTAGATCTCTGTTCCATTATCAATGGCCGCAGCGGCAGGTGTCCGGAGAACTGCAAATATTGTGCTCAGTCAGTACACCACCATACTTCCTGTGAAATCTATGATTTTCTTCCCGAGGAAAAGATTCTGGAAGCATGTAAAATGAATGAAGAGGAGGGCGTTGACCGTTTTTCCATTGTCACTGCAGGAAAGGCTCTGACCGGAAAAGAATTTGATCAGGCGATTCATGCCTATGAAACCATGTATAAGGAATGCAATATCGATCTCTGTGCTTCCATGGGATTTCTTTCTTCCGAACAGCTGCATCGTCTTCATGAAGCCGGAGTAACCAGTTACCATCATAATATTGAGACTTCGCGGAGAAATTTTCCTAATATATGTACGACACATACATACGATATGAAGATTGAAACTCTGAAAAAGGTAAAGGCAGAAGGAATGTGTGCATGTTCCGGTGGCATCATAGGAATGGGAGAGACCTGGGAGGATCGCCTGGATATGGCAGTCAGCCTTGCAGAGCTGGGTATTGACTCCATTCCGATCAATGCATTGATGCCCATTCCGGGAACACCTTTGGAACATCTTGATCAGCTTTCAGAGCAGGATATCCTCCGGACAATTGCCTTCTTTCGTTATATTAATCCTGAGGCTAATATTCGTCTTGCTGCCGGACGGGCACTTCTTACCAATGACGGGGAAACCGCTTTTAAATCCGGTGCCTCCGCTACAATAACAGGGAATATGCTGACTACTGTTGCCTGCGCAACCATCCGCAGCGACCGAAAAATGCTCTCTGATATGGGCAGAAATGTAACACCAGAATATTGGAAGGAAGTGGAAGAATCATGAGTAAAGCGGTATTTATTACAGGAACAGGAACAGACATGGGCAAAACCTATCTCTCAGGACTGATCGTAAAAAAACTGGCACAGGCAGGAAAAAATCCGGCTTATTACAAAGCTGCAATGAGTGGAAATGACCGGCGTGCAGACGGAAGTCTAATCCCGGGCGATGCACTTTTTGTTAAAGAGATGTCTGGTATTTCCCAGTCTCTGGATGATATGTGTCCCTATGTATATGAAAATGCCTGGTCTCCTCATCTTGCTTCAAGAGTTGAGGGTAATCCGGTGGATCTTGATGTTGTGCGAAGAGGATTTTTGAAGGCAGCAAATGATTATGAATATATTACCATGGAAGGAAGTGGCGGTATCCTCTGTCCGCTCTGTTTTGATGAACGCAAAATCCAGCTTGAAGATGTGATAAGAGAGTTTGAGCTTTCCAGTATTCTGGTGGCAGATGCAGGGCTTGGTACAATAAACAGTGTTGTATTGACTGCTGAGTATATGAAAGCCCATTCCCTTCCAATCAAAGGTATTATTTTTAACCATTACCATCCCGGAAATATTATGGAAGAGGATAATATTGCTATGTGCCAATATATGACAGGCCTTCCGGTTATTGCAAAAGTACAGGATAATGCGAAGGATCTTGATATAGATGCAGATGTACTGGCAGAATTTTATGATGAGGTGAAGATCAAATGATATGGTATCCCTATGAACAAATGAAAACAATGAAAGCTCCCTATAAGATTCTGGATGCAGAGGGTGTACATCTTTATACAAAAGATCAGAAGCTGATAGACTCTATATCTTCCTGGTGGTGTATGATTCATGGATATAAGCATCCGGAACTGACAGAAGCGATCAAGGAACAGGCAGACCGTTTTTGTCATGTAATGCTTGGGGGACTGACACATGAGCCGGTGGAAAAGCTTTCTGCGAAGCTGCAGGAATTTCTGCCAGGAGATCTGGATTATTGTTTTTTTTCAGATTCAGGAAGTGTTGCAGTGGAGGTCTCACTTAAAATGGCCCTTCAATACAACACCAATCAGGGAAGAAAGCGCCCGTTAGTGCTGGCTCTTGAACATGCATATCACGGGGATACCTTTAAGGCAATGGAAGTTGGTGATGACGAGGATTATCATTTCGCTTTTGACAAAAAAGAGGGTGTTGTCCATATTCCCACTGAGATCCCGGCCCTGGAGGAGGCATTTGAACAGTATCATGACCGTCTGAACTGCTTTATTGTGGAGCCTCTTTTACAGGGAGCAGGAGGAATGCGGATGTATGATATTTCATTCCTGAAGAGAGCAAGAGAATTGTGTGACCAGTATGATGTTCTTTTGATTTTTGACGAGGTTGCAACCGGGTTTGGCCGCACAGGTAATCGCTTTGTGGCAGATCTTGTTCTGCCGGATATCCTGGTTCTTGGAAAGGCCCTTACAGGAGGATATATTGGTCATGCTGTCACTGTGGCAAATCACAAGGTATTTGATGCCTTTTACAGTGATGATGACAGACTTGCCCTGATGCATGGTCCTACTTTTATGGGAAACCCGCTGGCATGTGCTGTGGCTTTGAAGGGGATTGAGATTTTTGAGCGTGAAGATTATATGAGTAAAATCCGTCATATTGAACAGGTTTCACGTGGTGAGATGGAAGCATTCACAGATCCACGGATCAAAGAAGTCCGGATCATGGGTGGCTGCGTGTGCGTGGAGGTTCATGATTCCAGGAATCTGGAAGGCTTCCAGCAGTTTGCTTATGAACGGGGTGTGTTCAGCAGGCCATTTTTGAACTATATGTATTCTATGGTTCCATATGTGATCAGTGACGAAGAGCTTATAAGAATTTTTGATGTGATGAAGGAATGGTTTAGAGAGAAATAAATAAAAACTACTGTATAAAGCCGGAAAAAAATTCAGCTTATATACAGTAGTTTTTTTGTTTTATAGCAATCCTCGTAAATAATGCATTTAAGACAGTTCAGCAGAGTGCGAAAGACAAGGAAGATATCTGCAGGCGTGCTGACGCACGGCAAAGATATCTGACGCAGGATTTCACACTCTGATGGGCTGGATTAAGATGCATTATTTCAGAGGATTGCTATAGATTGCCTGCAGTTTGTCAATCATCTCCTGGATCTCAGCCCGGGAGAATCCGCCAAAGCTGCACAGAGAGCGAAGTGGCATGGAATATGTCATTGCTGCTACCATTTCTTCAGTGATAGCTTCAGCAGCAGATTCGGAAGCTGTGTCTGAACCGCCGTTCATTGCAGCGAGATATCTGGAAGTCAGTTCTTTTGCTGCTTCTTTTGTGTCTGGATTATTGAAAAGTTCACCCAGTGTTGTGTTCATATGAATATGCATAGGAATTACCTGGCTGCTGGAGAGTTCAATGGTTTCAGAGAGACGGATATCTCTGGAGGATGCACCGATCAGAATCTCATATTTGCCGCTTGCAGCATACCAGTCGTGTAATTCGGTATTGTACCATGCAAAGCTGCGCTTATCCAGTTCCATAGTAACTGTTTTGGTTTCGCCAGGAGCAAGCTGGACTTTTTCAAAGCCTTTCAGTTCTTTTTCAGGACGGGTCGTGGATGCTGTCATGTCTTTCACATAGAGCTGGACAATTTCTTTTCCTGCAATGCTGCCTGTATTTGTCACATCTACAGAAACAGTGATGGTATCTTTTTCTGTTGGATTTGTGTTGGAAATCTGCAGATTGCTGTATGCAAAAGTAGTATAGGAGAGTCCGTATCCGAATGGATAAGCAACTTCCATCTGCTTGGTATCGTAATAACGATATCCTACAAATACACCTTCACGGTATTCCACTTTATCGCCGCCACCGAAGTTCAGGTAGGATGGATTGTCAGCCAGTTTCACCGGAATTGTTTCGGCCAGTTTACCGCTTGGATTTACAATACCATAGAGGATATTTGCAACAGCAGCTCCGCCTGCCTGTCCGCCAAGGTAAGCTTCCAGAATACCTTTCACATTATTGATCCATGGCATTTCCACAGGAGAACCATTGTGAAGAACGATCACAGTATTTGGCTGAACTTCAAGGATTTCACCAATAAGACGGTTCTGGCATTCTGGCAGTCTCATATGAGAACGGTCATATCCTTCAGACTCAAAACTATCCGGAAGTCCGGCGAAGATCACAACCTTATCAGCAGCTTTTGCAGCCTGAAGTGCTTCAGCAGCCAGTTTTTCATCGTATAAATCTTTATTAGCAGGAAATCCTTCTGCGTAAATAATCTGTGCATCAGCAGGAACAGCTTCCAGTGCATTGGTAATTTTAAAGCAGTTAATATGAGAGCTTCCGCCGCCCTGGAAACGAGGTTTTTTGGCAAAACCACCTACAAAAGCTACTTTCTCAGAGGTCTTCAGAGGCAGAATCTGGTCTGCGTTTTTCAGAAGGACCATAGATTCTTCCGCAATACGGCGTGCCTCTTCATGGTCTTTTTCCATGGTAAATTCCTGCGGTGCACGGTGGTCCGCATATTTGTAAATAATATTCAGGATACGTTCTACAGCCTGATCCAGAACTTCTTCCTTCAGAGTGCCATTTTTTACGGCTTCCATGATCAGAGCATCGTTTGTTCCGTTGGAACCTGGCATTTCCAGATCCAGGCCGGCCTCCAGACCCTTCACACGGTCATTGACAGCACCCCAGTCAGACATAACATATCCTTCAAATCCCCAGTCATTGCGGAGAACATCGGTAAGAAGCCATTTATTCTCGGAAGCAAAAGTACCGTTAATCTGATTGTAGGAGCACATAAAGGTATATGGCTGAGCCTTTTTTACTGCAGTTTCAAATGCAGGAAAATAAATTTCACGGAGTGTTCTTTCATCTGCTTCAGAAGAATTGCTCATGCGGTGATATTCCTGATTGTTAGCTGCAAAATGTTTGATGGAAGTTCCTACATGCTGGGACTGTACACCATTGATAAATGCAGCAGCGATCTCACCTGCAAGGTATGGATCTTCTGAATAGTATTCAAAGTTTCTTCCGCAGAGCGGAGAACGTTTAATATTGACAGCCGGTCCTAAAACAACAGATACGTCATTTGCCTGTGCTTCTCTGCCAATAGTTTCGCCCATGGCTTCCATTAAGCTACGGTCAAAAGAGCAGGCACTTAAAGCAGCAGGAGGGAAGCAGACTGCTTTGATACTGTCGTTCATTCCAAGATGATCTCCTTTGTCATCCTGCTTACGAAGCCCGTGAGGACCGTCGCTTACCATTACCTCCGGGATTCCAAGTCTTTCCACGCTTTTCAGATGCCAGAAATCAAGCCCTGAGCACATGCCTGCTTTTTCTTCCAGAGTCATCTGGCTGATGATTTTCTTTAAATCACGCTTCATAATAAATTCCTCCATAAGTTTATTAATATATGTTGAACAGATTGTTTGTGTTGCCTTTATCTGGACTATATCACCTTCAAATGATAAAATATAGTAAAATATTGATATAAATAACAAAATATTGCTGCGTATGCGAGAGGAATAAAGATGCAGGAGAAAAGTAAGGAATACAATGAAAAAGAACAACAGGTTGCAGAGAACCGAAGCAGGAATACTCTATTTGAGAGACGTGAGAATTTACAGAAACATGAATCTTATGCAAGTGAGCGTCGGCAGTATGATGCTATCAGGAATGGTCAGACAGACAGAATACAGTCCGTTTTTCAGATCACACCGGATGGAACTCCTGGAATACTGTCCAGAAATGAACTGCGAAACAGTAAGAATATGTTTATCGCAGGAATTACGCTGTTTACCAGAGCTGCGATTGAAGGTGGCGTACCTGAAGAAACTGCTTATGCATTAAGCGATGGCTATATTCAGACAGTGGAAGAGTGTACCAGTAAATCTTCCATAGAAAAGTTATCACAAAAAGCAGCTCTGAGATTTGCCCAGGAAGTGCAAAAGTCCGGAATGAGACATTACAGCAGAGAAATTGAAGCGGCAGTAAAATATATTCATCTTCATCTGCATGTTCCCGTTACACTGGAAGAAACTGCAGAGGCAGCAGGGATTAGTGCCAGTTATCTTTCCAGATTGTTTAAAAAAGAAACAGGAATGCTTTTTGTCGACTATATTCAGAAAGAACGGATAGAAGCTGCCTGTAATATGCTGACCTATTCAGATTATACAGCAGCACAGATCAGTGAATATCTCTGCTTTTCCACACAGAGCTATTTTATAAAAATTTTCAGAAAATATACAGGAACAACACCTGCAAAATATAAAAAATATAAAGTTCAGGACTGGAAATAATATCGGTATCAAAAGTTTTTTGATTATTTACGAGGATTGCTATAGGTCCCGAAACCGCACGGAAAATAAAAATATTTCTGAGCGTCCCTTTATGACTTATGACGTACAAATAAACATTTTCAAAAAATACAAAAAAGGGATTGACAAACAAAAATAAAGATTGTATAGTATTCCTATCAAATCAATATGAAAACAGGGAAAGCAAAAAATCCCATTAAAAATATCAGATAAGAAGGTGACAAGACATGAAACAAATCTTATGTTTCGGTGATTCCAATACATACGGTTTAATCCCGGGAACTACTAATCAGAGATACGGATGGGGTACCCGCTGGACCAGCATCCTGGATGACAAAGTAAGAACAAAAGGCTACAGAGTAATCGAAGAAGGACTCTGCGGAAGAACCACCGTATTCGATGATCCATTCCGTACAGAAAGAAGAGGAACAGAAATGCTTCCGGCAATCCTTGAGAGCCACAGACCAGTAGACACTATCGTTCTCATGCTTGGCACGAACGATTGTAAAAGCGTATACAGCGCAACCCCGGAAGTGATCGGACAGGGGATTGAACAGCTCCTTGATCAGATCAACACTGTAAACCCGGATGCCAAAATATTACTGGTATCTCCAATCTACCTTGGGGAGAGAATCTGGGAAGAGGATTTTGATCCGGAATTCGATAAGAATTCTATCGAAGTATCATGGAATCTGCCCCGGGTGTATGAGAAAATCGCCAGAAGAAGAAATATTTCTTATCTTCCGGCTTCAGAATTTGCCCGACCGGGAGAAGCCGATCAGGAGCATCTGGATGAACTGGGACATAGCAGACTTGCAGATGCAATTTATGAAAAGCTTGCAGGATGAAGCCTGAAATGTTATGATAGTTCACAGATGTGCAGATGTAACGCTTTAACTAAATCAAGTAAACTACCTGCTTTAACCGAAATAGCAGTGGATTGAAAAGTAATAAGCGGCACAGGCACACCAGAGCGTTCTTCAAATATGCTCTAAATCATAATAATAGAAGGAGAATAAAGTAACCATGGATTTTGAGTTTATCCGCGAGCAGACACCTCTTTATATTGAGGCAGCAAAGCTTACACTTCACATGGCGGTGATTGGTGTGCTGCTTGCCATTGTGGTTGGGCTTGTCTGCAGCATGATTAAGTATTTCAGGATTCCTGTACTTCGTCAGATCGTGGAATGTTACATTGAACTGTCCAGAAATACACCATTGTTGATTCAGTTGTTTTTCCTGTATTTCGGTCTTCCGAAAATAGGGATTGTCCTCAGTTCAGAACAGTGTGCGATCACAGGACTGACCTTTCTCGGAGGCAGTTATATGGCAGAAGCCTTCCGAAGCGGCCTGGACAATGTTCCACCCATTCAGGTGGAATCCGCATTAAGCCTTGGAATGAGTAAGAGTCAGGTATTTACAAACATTATCCTGCCCCAGGCGGTATCCAATTCTATTCCGGCATTCTGTGCAAATGCGATCTTTCTTATTAAGGAAACCTCCGTATTCAGTGCAGTAGCACTTGCAGACCTGATGTTTGTGACAAAAGACCTGATCGGAATTTATTACAAAACAGATGAAGCCCTGTTTATGTTGGTAATCGCATATCTGATCATACTTTTACCAATCTCACTTATCTGTTCATTTGTAGAAAGGAGAGTCCGCTATGCAGAATATGGGGATTGAGGTTCTTTTTAAGGGAATCAACTCATTAAGACTCTGGCAGGGCTTGTGGGTAACAATAAGAATTGCACTGATTTCCATGGTATTTTCCATAATCCTTGGATTTCTTCTTGGGATGGTAATGAATATCCCAAATAAAATCATTAAGTTTATCTGCCGCATTTACCTTGAAATAGTAAGAATCATGCCGCAGCTGGTGCTTTTGTTCCTGGTATATTTCGGAGCGGCCAAGCATCTGGGGATGAATCTTTCCGGTGAGACAGCGGCGGTCATTGTATTTACATTCTGGGGAACTGCTGAAATGGGTGATCTGGTGCGAAGTGCGCTGATCTCCATTCCTAAACACCAGTATGACAGCGGATACGGTCTTGGATTAAACAAATGGCAGGTCTATCTTTATATTATCCTTCCGCAGACTATAAGAAGACTTCTTCCATCCGCAGTGAATCTTCTTACCCGAATGATCAAGACCACATCACTGGTAGCTCTTATCGGAGTAGTAGAGGTGTTAAAAGTTGGAAAACAGATCATAGATGCATCACGTTATACAAATCCGACAGCGGCCCTCTGGGTATATGGTGCAGTATTCTTTATGTATTTTATCATATGTTTTCCATTTTCCAGACTCTCCAGAGTACTGGAAAAGAAGTTTGCTGATTAATAGAGAAATGAGGATAAATGAATGGGACAGCCGATTTTAGAAGTAGAACATTTAAAGAAATCATATGTAAACAATGTTCCTATTCTGGATGATGTTTCCTTCTCTCTGCAAAAGGGAGAAGTGGTAGTGATCGTAGGACCTTCCGGATGTGGAAAAAGTACCTTCCTGCGATGTATCAACCGCCTGGAAGAGATTGACACCGGTGTACTGAAGCTTAACGGTGTAAGCTATGAGAAAGAAAAAAAGAATATAAGCAAAGTCAGAGAGAAGATAGGAATGGTTTTCCAGAGCTATGATCTTTTCCCGAATATGACAATTTTAAATAATCTTCTTCTGGCACCAATGAAAGTACAGAAAAGAAATAAAGAAGAAGTGAAAAAGGAAGCGGAGCAGCTTCTTGACAGAGTTGGTCTTCTGGATAAGAAAGATAATTATCCAAGGCAGCTTTCCGGTGGTCAGAAACAGCGAGTTGCCATTGTACGTGCCATGCTGATGCATCCGGAGATCATGCTTCTGGATGAGATTACAGCAGCACTTGATCCTGAGATGGTAAGAGAAGTACTTCAGGTAGTACTGGAACTTGCAAAGACAGGAATGACCATGCTGATCGTCACTCATGAGATGGAATTTGCCCGTTCCGTAGCAGACAGAGTGATCTTTATGGATAAGGGAAACATTGTAGAAGAGAACACTCCGGAACAGTTCTTTGACAATCCGGAGACTGACAGGGCAAAACAGTTCCTGAACAGTTTCCATTATGAAACAGTGAAAAAATAGAATAGAGGAAAACAGAATATTTTATAAATCCTGAAATGGATGATAATATCCATGAAATAGCAGGATATCATAAGAGCTAGTACATCGTTTCGTAAATAACTATACCAATCGCGTAGGATGCGGATTCGAGTGTGCTGGTATAAAAACGCAGGCGTAGCGGGCTACGCTGAGGCTTTTAGACCTGTGCAATCGGATTCGCAGACAAGTGAGTGGTATAGTTATTTCGAAAACGATGTACTAGTTATAAAAATTATAATAAAATCAAAATTTTTTTAAAACATGGAGGAAAAGAACATGAAGAAAAAAATATTAGCAGTCTTATTAGCAACAGGTGTAGCAGCAACAACACTTCTTGGCGGAAGTATTCTTGTAAGTGCGGCAGATGACGGTGGAAACACTGCACAGGCCCGTACTCTGGATGAGATCAAAAAAGACGGAAAGATCAAAATCGGTGTATTCAGTGACAAGAATCCATTTGGATATGTAGATGAAAACGGTGATGTTCAGGGATACGATATTTACTTTGGAAAAAGACTTGCAAAAGACCTTCTGGGAAGTGAAGACGATGCAGAATTTACTTATGTAGAGGCAGCAAGTCGTGTAGAATATCTGCAGTCTGCAAAAGTAGATGTGATCCTTGCAAACTTTACAGTAACCGATGACAGAGCGGAGAAAGTAGACTTCGCACTTCCATATATGAAGGTAGCTCTTGGAGTTGTTTCTCCTGATGATGCGCTGATCAAAGATGTAAAAGATCTGGAAGGCAAGAAGCTGATCGTTGTAAAAGGAACAACAGCAGAGACATATTTCACAGATAACTATCCGGATATTGAACTTGTAAAATTTGATGAATACCAGGAAGCATACGATGCGCTTCTTGATGGAAGAGGAGATGCATTCTCCACAGACAATACAGAAGTACTTGCATGGGCTCAGCAGAATGAAGGATTCTCTGTAGGAATCGAATCTCTTGGTGATATTGATACGATTGCACCAGCAGTACAGAAGGGCAACACAGACCTTCTGAACGCAATCAACGATGAAATCAAATCTCTGGCAGATGAACAGTTCTTCCATAAAGATTTCGAAGAAACTCTGAAACCTGTATACGGTGACAACATCAATCCGGATGACCTGGTAGTTGAAGGTGGTGTTGTGGACAGCGAAGAAAAAGCTGAGGATGCAGATGCAGCAGCGACAGAAGATTCTGATGCAGCCTCCGATGACACTAAAGATGCGGAAACAACAGAAGAACCGGAAGAGACAGAGGCAGCAGACGCTGAATAAGCAGTGTAAATGCAGTATAAAAGTTATAATTTTGATATTCTCTAAAGTATTGATTTATAAACAAAGTGAGACGCACTCCATTAGGACATTCCTGTGGAGTGCGTTTCATTTTGAGATAATGATCAATTTTTGCTTATTGCAAGTGTGTCAGATATTTCAAAATTCTGTCATTTTTGTATGTGACTTTGTAAATGGGAAAAGGGTTACTGTTCACTCCGTTCACAGTAACGTAGCCAAAATTCATTCCAGATTGCC
>NZ_JAJDML010000068.1:0-14068 GCF_020594215.1 Blautia sp. DFI.1.216 | reverse complement strand
TTTATTTGCAGGCTCGGTAATTGAATTGCCGAGGATTCCCGCTTATTATCCTAAAATTGTTATAATAAGAGTCCGTATGCAGAACTTTTGTATATAATAGACTAAGTGAATATCTGGAAATGAGATTAAAATGCCAGACCAGAAAATAGATAACCTTTTAAATCTTGCAATGGATGCAACACCACAGGAGCGTAGAAAGTCAGGAAATCTTAATGTAGGATATGATCCTGCAACCAGGCTATGGGATGTGATCATAAAGTACAGCGGACCGGAAAGTGGTCTGGCTGGAAATGGAATTCAGGTAGTGCCATTGTTAGGCGGTTATGCAGTGGTAACTTTGCCGGAAAGTGAGATTGATGAGTATTCCCACAGAGTGCAGGTGGAATTTATGGAGAAACCCAAACGCTTGTATTTTGAATTGTTTCAGGCGAAGGGAGCGAGCTGCATCCGCACAGTGCAGACCGGCAGGAATGGACTGACGGGAAAAGGAATCCTGACAGGAGTTGTGGATTCAGGAGTGGATTATTTTCACCCTGATTTCCGAAATGCAGACGGGAGCAGCAGAATTTTACGTTTATGGGATCAGAGCATACAGGGAAATCCACCTCAGGGATATGTGACAGGAACTGAATATACGAAAGAGCAGATCGATGAGGCGCTTGCACTTGGAGAAAACCAGGGCAGGCGTCTTGTTCCATCTTCAGATTACAGTGGACATGGAACTTCCGTGCTGGGAATTGCAGCAGGAAATGGGAGGGCATCAGATGGGGTGAATCAGGGAGTTGCCTGTGAAAGTGATCTGTTGGTTGTGAAAATGGGAATTCCCAGAGAGAACTCCTTTCCCAGGACTACGGAGCTGATACAGGGGATTGATTATCTGGTGCGGCAGGCACTGGCTATGGGACAGCCAATGGCAATTAATCTCAGTTTTGGAAATAATTATGGATCCCACAAGGGAGATTCCCTTCTTGAAACATATATAGATATGGTTTCTTCCATAGGACGTCTGGCTATCTGTACAGGTACAGGGAACAACGGCAATCAGCCTCTGCATGAGGGAGGAACCCTGAAACAGGGACAGACCAGACAGATAGAATTATCTGTGAGCAGCAGGGAACCAACATTAAATGTGCAGTTATGGAAATCCTATGAGGATGAGATGAGTATTTATATTGAAAATCCATCCGGAAACCGGATCGGCCCCTTAGACGAAAAGCTTGGTCCTCAGAGGTACAGACTGGGAAATACAGATCTTTTAATCTATTATGGCAAACCTGGACCCTATCATCTGACACAGGAAATCTACATAGATTTTCTTCCTGGGAAAACTTATGTGGACAGTGGAGACTGGAAAATTATCCTAAGTGGAAAAAAGGTCAAAGGAGGGGAATATTACCTGTGGCTGCCGGGTGGAAATACTCTGAACAGAGGGACTGGGTTTTATGAACCAAGGGCATATGGGACTTTGACCATACCTGCCACAGCCCGGCGGGTTATTGCAGTTGGAGCATATGATTCGCTGGTTGACTCCTATGCGGATTTTTCTGGAAGGGGCAGCAGAATGCTGCCATATCTGAAACCTGATCTGGTGGCACCCGGAGTGAACATAGTTGCCCCCGTACCCGGTGGTGGTTACAGAATAGTAACAGGGACTTCCTTTGCAACACCCTTTGTCAGCGGATCCGCAGCATTGTTAATGCAATGGGGGATTGTAAATGGAAACGATCCCTACCTCTATGGGGAAAAAGTAAAAGCCTATCTCCGAAAAGGCGCCAGACCATTGCCTGGGTACGAGGAGTATCCCAATGAAGAGGTGGGATGGGGGGAGGACGTTATAATAAGGTTACATTGAAGAAAGTCAGTAAAATCAAGTGTTTCCGTTCATTTTCCCAACACAGAAACGAAGCACTTTCACCATGATTTTGAAGAAAATCTGCCCGGGTTGGATTCAAAATGATATGGAAAGAAAGACTTGTAGCAATGACGTAACATGAACAGCCGATTCTGTTACAGACAACATATTAAAACGAAAGAGAGGTCACAGGAATATAAAACTGACTTATACAAATAATTATCAGTTATCAAGGCCATAAGGCCAAATTATACCATGGGTCAGTTTTAAGCATTAAATCTGGATCAGTTTTAAGTGTAAATCAATAGCTGATAATCACTATGATTGGGAAAATACAAAAACCGATAACTACAGTTCAAAGAACTGTGTATTATCGGCTCTGCGTCTGGCGCTTTAATAACAGTTATATGGAATTGTTCAATGTTGATTAGACATTCTCTTTTGCACTTCGAACAAAAGAGTGGAAAATTTTTTAGTACAGTATCTTCTCGGATTTTGTCACGTGTTTTATTTCCGCAGACAGGGCAACGTACTCGCTCGACACTTACTTTTATTTGCACTTCTACTTTTTATTTTTTTCTTGAGTATCCTATAACACTAACAAAATACGATGCGACTACTATACCCAAAGCAAAAATAGTAATCAACATAGGATTTTTAACCAAATTTTGAGTAACGTATTTCATATCTTTTGATATTTTACTTACGAAAAAGATAACGAGAAGTGTGCAAATCATTCTCACATACTGAACACTCATATAGCCAAACCACTGTGCTATTGCTAAACATATAGAACACCATAAAACAGGTAATGCTATTGCAATGGCGATAGAAAAACCAAACTGGCTAAGTGTAAAATTATGATAAACCACATAACGAATGATATAAATGATAACTGTACCCATTATACTAATCGGAACAAGAAGCAAGCTAGTCAAATACTTACTGAAAATGATTTGGTACTTACTCATCGGCAAGGTTAATTCATATTGTTTCCATGAAGTCAATCCATCATAGGTCATGGTCATCATTAAGTGCATACCGATAAAAAGTGAAAAAAAAGCCGATGACATAATTGAGTAAACTTCATTCTCTCCGAAGAATGAAATTGCTATTACAAAAAAATACATTACAAAAATGACTTTTTTATTCATTTTCTTCATAAGCAATAAATCCTTAAAAACCAATCCTTTCATTTGACACCTCCTTTGATATAGAACAGCATAATGTCCTCAATAGAAGCATTATCAATAATTAGATTTTTGTATCTTTTTTTTGCAGCTACTTTGTCATGTATTAAGCATTCCACGCTAAGATTTGTTTCTCGACAACATACATAGTCATCTGGCGAAACAGTATTAAATTCTGATTTTTTACAGCGTATAATTCCATAATTATAAATAAGGTCATCTTTCTTTTCCTCAAAAATAATTTTTCCATTATGAATCAGAATTACATAGTCAGCAACCTTTTGTATGTCAGAGGTTATATGTGTAGAGAACAAAATAGAGTGTTCTTCATCTTGAATAAATTCTAAAAAAATATCCAAAATTTCATCTCGTACAACAGGATCTAACCCTGTTGTTGCTTCGTCTAAAATCAGAATCTGGGGTCTATGCGATAGTGCACAAATAATTGACAATTTCATCTTCATACCTTTTGAAAGTTGCCCTATTGATTTATTTAATGGAACATCAAGGCGTTTCATATATTCTTCAAACAAATTCATATCCCATGTTTTATAAGATCCCGAAAGGATTTGGGCAATATCTTTTGCATTTAAGACGGAATGGAATTTACATTCGTCAAAAACAACACCAATGTTTTCTTTATGCAAATAAGAATGATTTTGTTTACCCAATATTCTTATTTCACCCGCATCCAACTTTAACTGGTCTAAAATTAAATTGATAGTTGTACTTTTTCCAGCACCATTTTCTCCTATGAAACCCACAATACGTCCTGTAGGAACTGTAAATGAAATATGATCTAACATAAAATCATCAAATTTTTTAGTCACATTTTTTACAACAATACTGTTCTGTTCCATAATTCCACCTCTCATTCTTCAAAAAATAGTTTTAGAATATTAGCCATTTGCTCATAGCTGATACCATGAGTACGACCGATTATAGCAACCTTTTCTAAAAGTTCTTCTGCTATTCGTAGTTGTTCTTCTTGAATAAATTCTTTATTTGGTGATGCAACAAAACTACCTTTTCCCGATACGGTTTCGATAAACCCATCTCGAGTTAAATCTTCGTAAGCTCGTTGAACAGTAATAACACTTATATGCAGGTCTTTTGCCAGTGCACGCATGGAAGGCAGGGCTTCTCCGGCAGATAGGGTACCATTCATGATTAAACTCTTAATCTGCATAGCAATTTGTTCATAAATAGGCTTATCACTACTATTACTTATGATAATTTCCATTCTAACTTCCTCTCACCACCTTCTGATATATGCGTACTTATACGATATGTACAGTGTATATGATAGTGTCAGAAATGTCAATAAAGTAATCCTACAATTCATTAAAATATACCATATAAAGTTTTCAAAAAATCAGCGTAATCCAACCTGTCAACCGGCATAATAAGGTTATTTCTTTGTGCAAATCAGCACGATAATGATAGGATGAGCGATGATGAATTAGAACTTCTGGCTCCATGGAACGAAATCGTCAAAGCTGAAATCGGACGTCGTGCAAACGAATCAAATCAATCATATGTGAATTGTCAAGGTGCTCCGGCTGCTGAAAAGCAGTCGGGGATTTTTTCTATCATATCTAAAAATTAAGCGCTTAACATATATTCAGATTGGCAGTGAAGTAGTTGCTAAAGAATATCCAGATAAGGTGATGCATTTGAGAAAATTGCAGGTATAGGACAACTGATACAAAGAATATGTTGGAAAAGAGGTGAGCATCATGGTAAATCAGTCAGTAATAGATTCCAGTGTGAATCTGGAGCAGTTAAAGGATATTGAAGACTTAATTCCTAATATAGATAAAGCTATTTCTGAGAAAGTGGAAACTTTTCTGGATAAATCTGGCGATCAGCCGTATGCTCACATGAATGAAGGGTATGTGGTAGTCGTGGAAATGACAGGAGAAATGGATGCTACAGATGCGATCAGTGATTATCTAAGAAAAAGAACGGAGTTGATGTATTAGATGCAAGTCTTGAAAAAATATCTTGCGAAGCTACAGATGTTATGTTAATGTGAAGTCAGGGAAAATGAACGTGATACATGGTTTCTGACTTCAAATTCAATGGAATAAGTAAGTTGGGAGCGATGTAAAATGGAACAAATGCAAATGAATATGCCAGATATGTACGATGCTGCATTGTATCTTCGGTTATCGAAAGATGATATGGAAGAGGGCGGTGCGAAGTCAGAGAGCAACAGCATTGCAAATCAGAGAGAGTTACTTCGGAGCTTTGTAAAAAGCCAGCCGGATATTCAGATCTTTGATATATATGTGGATGACGGATACTCAGGAGGAAATTTTGACCGACCTGAGTTTAAACGAATGACAACTGATATAGAAGCTGGAAAAGTAAACTGTGTGATTGTAAAAGACTTATCCAGATTCGGAAGAGAGTATATAGAAGCCGGGCGATGGATCGAAAAGACCTACCCGGCTTTAAATGTGCGTTTTATTTCAGTTACAGACCAGTTCGACAGTAAAACAGCAGATTTTTCAGAGAAGTCATTTGTAGTTCCGATCAAAAATTTTGTAAATGAAAGCTATTGCCGGGACATTTCCGGTAAAGTGCGAAGCCACCAGAAAATCAAACGTGAAAAAGGTGAATTTATTGGAGCATTTGCCCCGTATGGTTACTGCAAAGATCCGGAGAATAAGAATTGTCTGGTGATTGATTCTTATGCAGCGGATATTGTAAGAAAAATATTTTCATGGAAAATTGATGGATTCAGTCTTGGAGCAATCGCAGAAAAACTGAATGTACGTCATGTGCAGTCGCCAAAAGAATATAAAAAGGCAAATGGTGAAAATTACAATTCCGGATTCCATAGTTCAGATACACCGAAATGGTCGGCAGTGCAGATCAAAAGGATTCTGACCAATGAAGTCTATATTGGAAACATGGTACAGGGCAAGCAGGAACGAATCAGCTATAAAGTAAAGCAACGCCTGGATAAGCCAGAATCAGAGTGGGTGAAAGTAGAAAATACGCATCCGGCAATTATCAGGCAGAATGATTTTGATGTGGTTCAGAAGCTGCTTCAATATGATGGTAGGGCATCGAAAACATCAGACAGTGCAAACTTTTTTTCGGGATTTGTGTTTTGCGGAGATTGCAAGACACCGATGATACGCAGGGTAAATCAGTATAAGGGGAAGAAAAAAGCCTTTTATATCTGCCAGACAAAGAACAAAGGTGGAGATTGCACCAGACACAGTATTTCGGAAGAGGTGCTGAAAAGAATTGTGTTGAAAGAGATTCAGGCATATACGGCACTTTTTGTAGACTATCAGATGATTATGGAAGAACTTTGTGAGATGCAAGTCAGCTACGATCAGGTAATCGGTTATGATACGCAGATTAGTAAGTTGCAGGAAGAATATAACCGCTATTACAGTCTGAAAGCGTCTTTAGGTGATGACTTGAAAGAGGGATTGATCAGCAAAGAAGAGTTCGATGATTTTCGGGAAAGTTACGGAAGAAAATGTGAAGAACTGGAGCAGATGATCGAGAATCAGAAAAAATTGGTAAAGCAAATGTTTGAGGGTGGAGTGTCTGCAACTGTTCAGTTGGAGGACTGGAAGAAATCACTGGAAATCAAAGAACTGGATCGCACATTGTTGGCACTGACCGTAGATAAAATCTATATTTATGAAAACAAACAGATCAAAATTCATATCCGTTATCAGGATATGATTGAGAAAATGAAAGTCATAAGACGGTTTTATGCGGAACACCGGACAGAGTGCAGGAAAGAGGTGGAATAAATGGCAAGGACAGCAAAAAGATATAAGAAAAACACAGAGAAGAAAGTTCTTGGGATTCCGGTATGTATGGCTGCAATTTATGTCAGATTATCCGTAGACAGTGATGAAAAAAAGTCAGAATCTATTGAAACACAGGTTACGCTGATAAAAGAGTTCATTCAGAAGCACAATGAAAATCCGAACAGAGAGTATGAAATTGCTGTATATAACATTTATTCTGATCTGGGAAAAACCGGAACAAATTTTGACAGACCGGGATTTGAACGGATGATGAATGATGTCAGGGAAGGTAAAATAAACTGTATTCTGGTAAAGGATTTCTCACGATTTGGAAGAAATTATATCGAAACTGGCAACTATCTGGAAAAGATTCTTCCTTTTATGAAAGTGCGGTTTATTTCTGTATGTGACAACTATGATTCATTTGCACCGGATGCCAAGAATCAGGAATTATCCATGAATATCAAGAATCTGGTGAATGATGCTTATGCGAAAGACATTTCCGCAAAAGAACGGGCAGCGAAACGTATTGCACAAAAAAACGGTGAGTATGTGGGATCTACAGCTCCATATGGATATTGTGTGGAAAAGATAAATGGAATTTATAAGTTGATGGTGGAACCGGAAGCTGCAAAGATTGTCCGCAGGATTTTTGAAGAATATGCTTCGGGAGATGGCATACAGGGCATTATTGACAGGCTGTTTGAGGATAGGGTACATCGGATTTCAGATTATAACCAATATCATCATGTGTACTGTCAGGACGGAGAGAACCTTCATCAGTGGGGAAATTCTTCGATACGTGCAGTGCTGAACCGGAATAATTATTATGGCGATCTGGTTCAGAGAAAATATGAATCCAGATTTCAAAGAGGTGAAAAATGGTGTGACATATTGGACGAGAGCCAGTGGATTATTACGCCAAATGCCCATGAGCCAATTATTAGCAGAGAATTGTTTGAAAAAGCACAGGTCAGGCTAAAAGCAGCACAACAGAAAGCAACAAAAACTACTGCAGGGTGGGAAGATGATGAAAGAGCATTTTACAATGTATTCTATTGTGGTGATTGTAAGCGGAAAATGTGTACACGTAGATACAGAGGCAATGTGTATTACTTTTGCAATGCTGCCTGGTATCGGGATGAAAGAAAATGTAGTCACAAATCTATTTCCGAGGAGAAGCTGCAGAAAATTGTCCGTTCGGAGCTGACCAGACAGTTTCAGTTATCTGGATTGCGGAAAAAGGATATGTCTGTTATAAGCAGTGCGGTATTTCTTTCCAAAATCAATGAGATTCAAACTGAGATCAGAAAACTGGATGCAGATATGGAAAGACGTTCAGAAAAACTGGCACAGGCATTTATGAAATATAAAGAGGGTGAACTTTCCAAAGAAGCCTATATAGAAATGAAAGATGACCGTAATAACTGGAAAGAGTTTTGTGAAGAGAGAAAGAAGTCTCTGGAGCAGACCATACGAAAGCTGGAAAAACAGCAGAAAGAAGAAGCCAGATTTTTACGAAGTCTGTTGGAACTGGATGGGACAACCAGAATCAATGCGGAACTTGCAGAGGGCTTGATTGAAAGTATGTATCTGTATGGTGATGGCAGACTGGAAATCAACTTCGGGTTTAAGGGGGCGGTAGAACATGAGTGATCAGAAACTGATTATTGGATATTACCGTCTTTCCATGGAAGATGATTCAGAGGGAGAAAGTAACAGCATTATCAATCAGAGAAAACTGGTAAAAGATTATATTTCCCATATTCCGGAGCTTGCTGCTATGCCATTTCAGGAGTTTTACGATGACGGATATTCTGGTTCCAGTATGGAGCGCCCGGCAATTAAGCAGGTTCTGGAACTTGCCAGAGAGAATAAAGTTCAGTGTATTGTGGTAAAAGATTTTTCCCGTTTTGCCAGAAACTATATTGAAATGGGAACTTATCTAGAGCAGATTTTTCCATTTCTTGGAGTACGCTTCATTTCTATCTCAGATCGATATGATTCTAAAGATTATAAAGGAAAGAATTCAGACATCGAAGTACAGTTTAAAGGACTGATCGCAGACTTTTATGTGAAAGACCAGTCTGTAAAGGTAAAGGCAGCAGTCAGCACCCGACGAGGAAAAGGTGAATATTGCTGTGGCTCTGCACCTTATGGGTATCGAATCAATCCTGAAAATAAGAGAGAACTGGTGATTGTAGAGGACGAAGCAGAAGTGATCCGCAGAGTATTTGAACTGACCAATCAGCGATATTCCAAGATGGAGATTTGTAAGTTATTCAATGAAGAGGGTGTATTGACTCCCTTGCAGTCTATGAGCAGACGACAGAAATCAGGCAGTAAGAAAGCTTCATCAAGAGGATTGCAGTGGACGAGTGATATGATACGGAAGATTGTAGATGATAAGACTTATATAGGCTGTATGGTCTATGGAAAGACAAAGATTCCAGATCCCGGAACTGGGAAAGAAGTACCGGTACCGAGAAATCAGTGGAAAGTGATGGAAAATCATCACGAGCCGATTGTATCAAAAGAAGTTTTTGAAAAAGCACAGTCCCTTCAGATCAGATACACCAAGAAAAGCAAATTTGACAGGGAAACAACACTATTAGGTGGCTATGTAAAATGCGGGAATTGTTGCAGAAGCCTGACTTCAAGCAGTCCGATTCATAGTCATATTCTTTATAGCTGTGCTTACAGTAAAGGAAAAGAAGATACAGGATGTTTTGCCGGGAAAGCGGATAACAAAATGCTGGAGCATATCGTGCTGGCAGAAATAAAGGCTTACTTACGTCAGAATATCAGCCAAGAACAGATGCAGCAATCCATGAGAAAACAGCATGAGGAAAGTATAGAAGCCTATAAGACGGAAAGTGCAGATTGTGAAAAGTGTCAAGAACAAATAAAAATCCAGAACCGCCAGAACTATGAGAAGTATCACGAGGGACAGATGAACCAGAATCAGTTTATGGAAGCCAAGAAGCAGTTGGAAGAAGAAAGAGAACGACTGCAGAAACGTGTACAGGAACTGGATGAGTTGATAAACGACGAGAAAGAAATCCTGATGAAAAAGAATGTTCCGGTGGAGCAAATGTTGAAGTATTTAGGCTATGAGAATCTGACACGAGAGATGCTGGAAGAATATGTGCAGGGAATATATGTGTATGATGACGGGAGAGTGGAGGTGGAGTATAAATAGCAACAAATTAGCATATAATAACAATAAAATTGTTGATAAAAAGCAATAATGATGTATAATTATATAAAGAAATGGAAAGGAGATGCAAAAAAAATGTTGTTAAACTTTAAAATGGAAAACTTTAGGTCATTTAAAGATGAGACTTTTTTTACAATGCTTTCAAGTAAACAGAAAACGCATAATGATTATGTGATAGATAAAAGTGTAAATGGTAATAAGTTAAGAGTATTACCAATGACTGTCATTTATGGAGCAAATGCATGTGGAAAATCCAACATTGTGTTGGCAATGGATATATTAAAAAAAATGGTTATGAAAGGAACCTTAAATTGCAAAGAGCTGGAATCTTATAAAAGTATGTTATCTTTTATTAGAGATACAAGTTGGTATGATCCGGTTTCTTTAGAAATTACATTTTCCACTCAAAATAATATTTATAGATACGGAATTAAGTTTACGGATATTGATGTATATAAAATTGAAGAAGAGGTTCTTTATGTTAATGATGACTTGTTCTTTTCACGAGATGATGAAAATCAAATTTATGTGGATGTAAAGAAATTAGTAAAAAAAGGTTATATTAATAAGGATGATGCGGATTTTTCTGAACGCTTGATTCACAAATTGAACCAGACATTGGATAAACAAAAGTTAGTTGTAGCAGGTGCAATTAGCAATTTGTTTGATAAAAAATATTTTGAGGATTTTAATTTATGGTTTGAAAAATTTAATGTTATTATGAATGCAAATGACATGAATTTTAGACAAAAAGACTTAAAGACGATATTTAATAAAAAACCAGATAAAGATATTCGTAGAAATATTTTCGAAAGTGCCTCAGTTAAAGAAGTTATGAATATAGCTGAGTTTGGAAATCAAAAAATTGGATTTATGGCAGAAACAGATAATGATGAATTATCTATGTGTTCAATGTATCAAGTACCATTAAGAAAAGATGAGCAACCACAAAAAAAATATGCAATATCCATGATTGTAGATTCAGAGCTGATGGAATCGAGAGGAACTATCCATTTGATTAGATTGTTACAACCGTTTATAGATGTTTTAGATAATGGCGGGGTCATTGTTTTGGATGAAATGGATGCTTCATTGCATTTTGAAATTGTTGTATCGCTGATAAGAATTTTTAACAATAAAGATATCAATAAAAATAATGCTCAGTTAATTTTCAATACGCATAATCCAATATATTTAGACGGTGAATTGCTTAGACATGATCAAATTGTAATGGTTGAAAAGCGAAGGAATGATATGGTGAGCGAGATATATTCTTTAGCAGATTACAAATTACGTCCAGAAGAAAGAATATTAAAAAATTATTTGAATGGAAAATATGGAGCATTGCCACATATGGATTTGGAAATTGCATTTAAACACATATTGGAAAGAGAGGCGAATAATCTTGAATCGTCCAAAGAACAATAAAATACGAAGACCACAATTCCTCTGCATTGTAGGATGTGAGGGAAAAAACCAGGAAAGAATATATTTTGATAAAGTAGCAGAATTAGTGAATTGCGTTGAAGAAAGAACGCATGATTTAGTATTTGATTATGCGGAACCATATGGCGGAAATCCTAAGTGTGTGGTAGAACGAACTATTCAGAAATCTATTGGTAAGGAAAACAAAGTATCTGTTTTTGATTATGACGGAAAAAAGGATAAGTATGAAGAAGCAATAGATTTGGCAATAGAAAATAAGATTGAATTAGGATATACAAATTATTGTTTTGATTTATGGCTGATTCTTCATAAAGAAGACTATTTTGATATAGTACAAAATCAGGATGCATATGCTGATAAATTACGACAAGTTTTTGGGTTAGCAGCAGATGCAAACATAAAAAAAGAAAAAAGGGTAACGGAAATAGTCAATCAAATCGGATTATCTGATATAAAGAATGCAATTCAAAGGGGTAAAAAAATATCAGAGGATAATCAGGGTAAAGAGGCAAATAAAACGCCAAAAGAAAACAGATATTATGATAATCCAGATACGCAAATGCATGTGTTGCTACAATTTTTATTTGCGAAAGTAGGAATAAATATTGACGCATTAGGATAGAAAAGATGTAGCAATGACGTTACATCCTCCCCACCTACTTTGTGACAATTATATAACGTCCTCTATACAGAAATATGCGGTTTTAAGCCATTTTGGTGGCAAAAGAGCCGCATATTTTTTGTAGCAATGACTTGACATCCTCGGGGGCACTTTGTTTGGAGAATAGTTTTCCAAAATGAAAATGTTGTAGGTATGAGGAAAACATGTTATGGTATGTATACAATGCGTAAAGAGGAGCAGAAAAAATGAAGTACGAACATATCACAGAGGGCCGTTTCATAGATCGTCCTAATCGGTTTATTGCACATGTGGAGATCAATGGGCAGGTGGAAACGGTTCATGTAAAGAATACAGGCAGGTGCAGGGAGCTTCTGGTCCCGGGTACACAGGTTTTTCTGGAAAAGAGTAGCAATCCGGCGAGAAAGACAGCCTATGATCTAATCTGCGTAAATAAAAAGGGCAGGGGCCTGATTAATATGGATTCTCAGATTCCCAATAAAGCAGCACTGGAGTGGGTAAAGGCAGGACATCTTTTTCCGGAAAAAGTTCAGGTAACGCCGGAGAAGACCTATGGAAATTCCAGATTTGATCTTTATGTCTGTTCAGAGAAACGCAAGGCTTTTATAGAAGTAAAAGGTGTCACTCTGGAGTCGGATAATATAGCACGCTTCCCCGATGCACCGACAGAAAGAGGTGTGAAACATCTGAAGGAGCTGATCCATTGTATGCAGGAAGGATACGAAGCTTATCTGCTTCTGGTGATCCAGATGAAGGGAGTTGACAGGTTTGAGCCCAACTGGGAGACTCATCGGGAATTTGGAGAAACTCTGCAGGAGGCAAAAAAGGCAGGAGTGCATATTTTGGCCTATGACTGCCTGGTAGAACCTGACAGAATGGAAATTCAGGATCCGGTACCTGTATGCCTTGCTTCTGACTGGAAATAAAAAAGTATTCCCGCAATCAGCAGGTCCTATTCAAAATTCCATTGCCGCAGGCAATCTGGAATGAATTTTGGCTACGTTACTGTGAACAGTAACGTGTGTTTTATATTTCAGAGCAGTAAATAATTGTAGACATGAAAGTATATGAAATGTATAATCTGTATCAGAAGTTTTGTTGATAGATTTATAGGAAGATCAGTCAAAAAACTGAGATGATTATGAAAAAAGTTCCTGTAAAAGTTTTTTACGTGGGACTTTTTTTGCACCGTTTTGATGTTTACCCGAATTGGATAAGCCCTCTGTTTTAATTGGGAAAACAAGGTCACTGACACGCAGGTTATGAAACAGTAATAAATGGAAAGGAACTGGATATGAGAAAAAATCGAAAGAATGACTCCCATACCCGCAGAAAAAGAATTTGTATTGCAGCACTTCTTCTGGCAGGCAGCCTTATACCGGGAGGATGTGGAATAAAGAAAGAGAAAACATCGGACAGTGAATTGCCGGAGATTGTTATCGGAATAGATTATTTTGAACCTTACAGCTATCAGACGAGTGATGGCGAGTATAAAGGTATTGATGTGGAACTTGCAGAGGAAGCCTTTCAGAGGCTGGGTTATCAGCCTGAATTTGAGAAGGTTGTCTGGGAAGATAAAGAGAAACTTTTGTCAGATGGAACAATAGACTGTCTGTGGAGCTGCTATTCCATGAATGAAAGAGAAAACAAATATCAGTGGGCAGGACCGTATATGTACAGTCGTCAGATGGTGGTTGTAAGAGCCGAGAGTGAAATCCGGACACTTCAGGATCTGAAAGGGAAGAGGATTGCAGTTCAGGCGACTACAAAAGCAGAAGATCTCTTTCTTCATAATATAAAATCAGATCTTCCGCATGCAGAACAGGTGAACTGTTTTTCTTCGTCGAATGAGCTTTATGCTGCACTTAGAAAAAATTACTTAAATGAAAAACTAAATTCCGGTTTTGGACCAAATGCAAGAGTAAATTCCAT
>NZ_JAJDML010000067.1:0-14541 GCF_020594215.1 Blautia sp. DFI.1.216 | reverse complement strand
CGTTTGTGATAACTGGAGCGTCCGGTGTGATTGCGGATACAACGAATGGATATGCATTAGACCAGTCGCTGAATACTTTCTTACCGTTTGCGTCACGTTTCCAAGCGTGGCAGTATGCATAGTAGGTTCCCTGCTGTACATATTTGAATGTAGTAGAAGTCTGAACCTGGTTCTTGTTTACGGAATCGTAGTCTTTGTTTGTGATGCAGTCACGATCTGTAGAGATTACATAGTCATAACCTGCAGCACCTTCGGAATCACCGGAAAGGATTGCTGTTGCTTTGTTTCCAACAACTTTAACGCTGCTGATCATTGGAGCATCTGGTTTTTCGTCTGCGGCTTTTCCATCAGCTTTAACAGACTTAGAACCTGTGTAGTTTTTAGAAGTGCTGTTAGCTGTTACTGTGTAGGTTCCGTCTCCGTTGTTCTTAGATGTATATTCTGTGGTTGGAACAGGAATATATCCGTTCATGACAGTTACGACACCATTTGTAACCTTAACATCGCAGTCTTTGATATCTTTCTTGTCAATGCCCCATGCGAGATCAGTTTCTGAAGAACCAGTATATCCATTGATACCGGTAACTTCTACTTTGTAAACTTTACCGTCTGTAACATTTACAAAATTAACACCACTTGGATCATTATGACCATTTGCCTTTAAGGTAAGGGTATAATCTTTACCTTCAACAAGAGTATTTCCGTTAATCTGAACGAGTACGCTTGGCTTAACCGGAAGTCCTCCTGCATAAGTTGCATTCTGAACATAGACGTTCTGCTTTACGAATTTTACATTCTTAATGGCAAATGCTACATAATCAACAACACCTTTAATGGTTGTTCCATCAGCTGTTGTGAAAGACTTTGTTCCTGTATAACCAGTACCATCTTTTGCAACAACATATACATATGCAATATTATAACTATTATTACTGCTGTCTTTCATTCCTGTATTTTTACCAGAAATATTATCTACATATTTAATTTCGAAATCAGACTCTTTTGCTTTTGAAACTGCTGTTGTGCTACCATTGGCATCTGTCTTGGAAATATTTTTCAGTACTTCACTTGCAAATGTCTTAGCGGTTCCATCAAAGTCAAAGGAATCTCCGGAATAGTTTATTGCTTTTTCATCAGTTACTTTATAGCCCTTTACATTAGATACTGAATTAGCTACAGTAACATTTACACCATTGGAATTAAATACATTTAAGTCTGCGTTTACATATTCTTTGATGATGTTAAAGTCTACTGTAATGTTGGAACCTGTGAAATTCTTATTTCCATCAACCGGTTTTAATACAACAGTTCCTTTTCCGGAAACATTTTCACCGTAGCTTACAATCTCAAACTGGTTGGTGACATCATTGCCATTTAATGTAGCTTTGAATGTACGCGGTCTAACCTGTCTTCCAGTGTACTGGCATTCATCATCTTTATAAAATGTAACTTTTACATCAGATGTATTTGCAGGTGTGATTGTAAAGTTAGCAGATGCAGTTCCGGAATATTTTCCTGTAACACCTTTTACAGTTACTGTACCAGTTCCGACTTCTTTATTATTTGTGATGCTTACCTGCTCGTATTCACCTTTATCACCATAATCAGCTTTATCATACAGAGCAATTGCTCCATCGAGTACTGTATATGTAGGGGTGATATTACCGCCGGTATATACATAGCTGGATGGATTGATCTTGATCATATCATTTGTAACTGCTTTTTCAACAATCTCTGTCCATTTATCAGCGCTAGTTGTTTGAGGCATTTCAACTACTGTATTAGCACCCTTATCACCGGCAAAGTTAGGATTTTTAATAGTAATAGTAGCTTTAATAAAATCATGAAGTTCGTTCTGACCGACGTTGTTTTTAGGAACATCGCTATAACCATCTTCATATTCATATTTTATAGAATAATCATCCGCACTTAAGCCTTTAACGATTTTTCCGGTTCTATCTTTTGCTGTTACAACTAACTGAACTTTGTAATCACTTGCCGGACCATTTCCTTTATTGTATGTAACTGTTTTTGGTACAGTCACAGAATCAGCAGATACAATTAATGGCTTAATTTCAAATGGAACTTTATAAGTCTGACCTGCGTAGGAAGAATCACCTTTTACTTTAATTTCGACATATCCGTAGGTTGTAATGTCACCATTTTTGTCATATTTGGAAGCTTCAACATTATTTGAATATCCTGTAATTTCCCATTCGTCATCTTTTAAGGTTTCAGAACCAACTGCAAGGTTTACATTAGAAATTACAAGTTTTCCAAGCTCTTCTTTGGTAGGTTTAAGTTCTGTTCCTGTATAATATGGAGCATATGTATTTGTGAAAGAAGCTGTAGCAATTACGTTGCTTGCCACTCTTACTTCCAGAATCTGACCGTTCTTGCAAGTTGGATTGGACTGTTCATTAGCAAAAACAGTAACAGTATAGGTACCAACTCTATCAAAGGATTGTGTATTTGTTACAGTCTGATTGTCTGGATCTTTAATAATGAGATTATAATCGGAATTATTTGTAAGTTTTAACTCTGTTCCCGATTTATCTTTAAATACCAGATTAGCGTTGGCAAACTGACCTACGGTTGTTCCCTTCGGTACACGACCATATCTTAATGTAATAGATGTTGAATCAGCGCTTAAATCGCGTTTGGTAATTTCTACATTTGCTTTAGTTGTAATCTGAGTTTTATCTGAATCAGTCAGGTTAAAGTTAGGTAATTTATCTGCATCTAAAGTAACTTCAACAGTCTTCATACCAGTTGCTTTATCTGTAGTTACAGCTTTTTTCACAGCAGCAGATAAATCTGCACCTGATAAAACGTCATCTTTTTCTTTGAATGTTACCTTGTCAGTAGGAAGGGTAATAATATCTCCTGTATACTGATAAGAAAGACCATCTGCAACGCTTAATTCAAATTCATTTGCATCAAAATCACGTTTCTGCACAGTAAGAACATCAGCAGATATTGTGCCAGTATATGGAGAATCTGCTTTAGCAGTTGCAGTTACTGTTAATTTTTCATTAGCATTTTTAGCAGTTTTTGTTGCAGCTACATCAAAATATTTTAATACAGTTGCAGCAGTCCATGTACTTCCTAAAACTCCTGGTACAGTATCACCTTTTTTAACTGTGAGAGCTGCTCCTGAATTGACTAATTTTACAGCATTATCACTTCCATCTGCAGTATTATCTGTATAATAGAAATCTTTTCCATTATACTCAAGATCATTGCTTGTTTTATTTAAGTTGAGTGTACCTTCAATAGCGCATTTATTAATAGTTGTTTCTCCAATAACAGTTGGTGCAATATTGATGTCATCTGGATTTTCATTATTGTATACATACAGCTCCAGTGTTTTTCCAGCATATTCACTCCAGTCAATATGGCGAGCCTGTGATGCTGTCCAACTGGATGCATCAGCAAAATCTGGAATAAAGGACATTTTGTCTGTAGTGTTATCTTTTGCTACACGGTCTGTGAATATAGCATTTGTTGTTCCTTTAACTCTCCATCCAAAGTAATAATCTTTTAATTCTTTTACATCGCTGCCATCTTTATATTTAATTATACCTGATACAGCAACCTTTTCATTAGCACCAAAAGTTGCACTTTTGGTAATTGTAACATCATCAAGAATCAAATCTCCTGCTTCGGTAACTGTAGCAGCATCTGTTGTATCTGCTTCAGTGGTATCTTCTACAACCGGAGCTTCAGCAACATCATCAGAGAATGTTTCAGCAGCTGGAGCTTCTGTAGCAACTGATGCTTCACTACCATCGCTGAACTCAGCAGCCCATACCGGCACATTAGAAGTAGCAAGCATTGCAACAACAAGTGACATACTTAATGTCTTTTTTGCCATGCCCTTCTTTGTGTTTTTAATCTTTGTCATGATTATAGTTCCCCTTTGGGTGGTGGACAGGTTGATTTTGGAGAAAATTTCGTATGGGGAATTGATTTCAGACTTGGGGAATATCCATGTTTTATGATTTATAAGTGGATAATTGTTGACAATCGTAGTAAAAACAGGCAGTTATTGCAAATAAATCTGTTGATGTATTGAAAAAATTCTTCTAGTTTTACGCTGATTATAATAAGTAACGATACACAATGAAACTCATAAAATATAAAATATCCAGGGAATCTACCTGAAAAACTGATGCAGTAAATCGGAACCCGGTTCTGATTTTGGTGAAAGAAATTTACTCTAATCTGCCACCTCCTCTGGTGTCTGCCCGAATCGGGAAGAAGCATTTGACGAAGTTTTATTTCTGAGGTATCATGAAAATATAAATAGAAAATTTCATTTGCAGGAGTATCTCATGAAAGTAAAAAACAGTATTTCTACAATAATGAGAACCTTAAAAGGCAGAGAAACAAAAGATAAAGAGGCGAAAAATATTTTTTCGTATAAGCCGATTATGAGCAATATTCTAAAGTACACCGTAGCAGAATACAGGGACTGTTCTCTGGAAGAGATCATGAACTGTATTGAGGGAGATACAATCCGGACCGGACAGTCAGGGGCTCCTTAATGGTAAGTATAGAAAGTGTTTGATATACTCAAAATAAATAACAATGATAATCAAAAATAAAAAGGTGGGTTGAAAATGTGCGATGTAAAAAAATATGAAAAAATATATGAAGAAATCAAATGTCTGGAACCTGAAGACACATTACAGCTTACATTAGAGGCTGATTCAGAAGAACAAAGGGAATTTTATCAAATGGTGGGGGATTTTTTGCTTCAAAAAAAGCAAAAACAGGTAATTGCGAGGAATTTATTCTAAATGAAAAAATATATTGTTTTGGGTGGAGTTAATGGAGCGGGTAAATCTACTCTTTATCAGATATTAGATAATTTAAAGAAAATGCCCCGAGTAAATACAGATGAAATCGTAAAAGAACTAGGAGATTGGCGCAATACATCTGATGTCCTGAAAGCAGGAAAAATAGCAGTTCAGTTGATTGATAAATACTTTTCAGAAGGAATATCTTTTAATCAGGAGAGTACTTTGTGTGGGAAATCTATTATAAAAAATTTTAAACGTGCGAAACAATTAGGCTATACAATAGAATTACACTATGTAGGTGTGGATTCTGTAGAAACTGCTAAACGAAGAGTCGCTGAAAGAGTTCAGAATGGCGGGCATGGAATTCCTGAATCTGATATTGAAAAAAGATACTTTCAATCTTTTTCAAATTTGCAGTATCTACTTAAAGAATGTGATCTGGCAGTTTTTTATGACAATAGTAATAGCTTTCATCGCTTTGCTATTTTTCGAAGGGGAAAAATAGTAAGATTATCCCAGGATATACCACAATGGTTTGATTACATTATCTATTGAAGGAAGAAACATTTTTATTAAAGAAAGACTCCGGCTGTAATGACTGGAGCCTTCTTTTTATGAATTTTAATTTGATAAAATTTCTATCTTACACTGATGTTTTTTGTCTCTCTGTCATTGACAAATTAAGACAATCACTGGATAGTTTTTGATGATATGTGGTACAATTCATTTAAATAAAAGAACATATCTGAAGGAGGAATATGAAGATGCGAAAAAGATCAGAAAGGTTAAAAAAATTGTCCGGATTACTGTTGCTGTGCTGTATGCTGCTGTGTATGGCTTTATGCACAGGAGTAAATGCAGAAGCGGCGCAGACAGTCCGGGAAGATACTACGTTTATGAATATCAAACAATGGCGGGCAGGAAATGCGAGCTGCATAGAGTTTGATGCACTGGTAAATACTCTGGGTTCTAAATATGTAGATGTTTACCGTTCGGAACCTTCGGTTAAAAATGGAGGAGAACTAAAGAGGCTGGACCGTTTTCAGGTTATCGGTGCAGTCTGGAATGTTATCGATGATGATCGCTATGCATGTTATGGGAATGCCCAAAAGGTGATCTGTTATTCTGAACGGCCAAGTGCCCGAGGTGATAATCTTACTTTTGTGGACACGACAACAAAGGCAGGACATGAATATTCCTATCAGCTTAGATATTCGGATTATGTATTTGATCCGGAATCTGAAAATTTCGGGGATGATGTCAGGATAATCTCAAATACCATTACTGTAAAACCGGTTCTGCAGACACCGGAACTTTACAAATGTTATACTACCGATAACAAGATTGTAAAATTGTCATGGAGTTATACAAATCAGGCAGACGGGTACAGAATCTACAGGTATGACAATGGAAAATGGAGTTATCTGAAAGCAGTAAGAAAAGGAAGCAAACTTACTGCCGCAGACAAGACTGCAAAAACAGGAAAAACTTATCAATACAGAATACTTGCCTATAAGAATGTAAATGGGAAAAACATATATAGTGATAAGAGCGCAGCCAGAAAGATAACCTTAAAATCTCCTACTGTAAAAGGTGATTATAGTTACGGCAGTGTGTATGGTCCATATCTGGATACTGCCCATCTGGCGCAGGTAAGAAGTGTTGTACAGAGCTTTAAACTGAATTATATCCGGAAAGGAATGTCAGATTATGATAAAGTCCTGACTGCTTTTAATTATCTCCGCAGCAATTGTAGATATGCATACAGGGGATGGCAGTATAATTATGCAAATACAGCCTGGGGTGCACTGGTATATGGAGAAGCACAGTGTTCCGGATATGCAAGAGGCATGAAAGCACTCTGTGATGCAATCGGGGTAGACTGCCGTTACGTTCATGCAAATGCCAAAGCCAGTAACCCGAGCCACCAGTGGAATCAGGTAAAGGTTGGGGGTAAATGGTACATCCTGGATGCTCAGTCAAATGGCTTTCTTCTCGGAACAGATACCTGGATAAAACAGGCCGGGATGTCCTGGGATACAAAAGGACTGCCAACCTGTAGTAAAACAGATTATAAGAGATAAAGACTTTCTTTTCGGCTTCGGATGTTCTGTTGAATGCATGCATTCCAACTACCATGTTCCTTTTGATACATTCTTGAATGTTACTGTAACCTCTTTGAGGTTAAGCTGAAACGGATCTCATAATATACTGTCTGTTCCCTGATTGCATTTGCCTCGGAATTAAGGCTGTCCTATCCGTTCGTTTCTATCCAGTGTACCGGTATGGTTGGGCGATCCTGATGCACTGCTCGGCTGGAAATTTCGATGTTTCCCTCAAGCAGTTTTAACAAATAAACTTAACGTTGTATTAGGAACATTCTTTTATACAGGATTTGAGAATCCATGCAGCAACTGCCTAACTGCCTTATAAGTTAATAGTTTCTTGGCACATATTTTGTATATATATTTTATCAGAGCTGCTATTTGTTTACCAGAGAAACTTTTCGACAATCATAGAATAAATTTTGATAAAGAAGAATCCCTATCGTAATGATGATAGGAGTCCTATTTGGGTATTTTTATTCTTTTGCTTTATAAAAATTTCTGTATCATTTTATGTAAATATTACTTTCTTCCCGGATTTTTTCGATGATCTGACCTGGGTAGCTATCTGATATAATAATCATAGTTTCAAAACCATGATCCCAGAGTATACGTCTTATCAGGAGGATGCTCTGGGATCCCTTTCTTTACTGTATTAATGACAGTATACAGGGTAACTCAGAGACAGGCAACAAAGTCTTTGTATTGCCACCTAAAGTTGCCATCAACAGCCTGGACCCTGCCAAAGACTTCCCCACTACAAGATCTCTTTGAGCAGACCACTTAACTTCATAAGCAGTACCATTATAAACCATGTCTGACGCAAGTTCGATAAAAGTGCACCATTTTTCTCAATTTATTACTTATCATATCCGTTCTGGATAATATTTACTTTTCAAAATTTATCCAACTGATGAATTTTAGTTGGTAAGATCAAGATTCCGAGAACCTATTATTAACTATCAACTTCTTCAATAAATAATTGTTTTATATCCCCCATTAAAGCAGGCTCTGAAATAGATAATGGAGAAACATCATTGTATGTTTTAAATACCTCACATTTTGTATCATCGCCATAATTTAAACAATTTCCCTTCAATGCCTTTCCAAATCCAGAAAAGATATAATATACTTCCGTTTCATCTGAATCTTGTTCTAATAACCCATATTGATATAACGATGATACCATTGCACTATTTTTTTGCTTCTCGTTAATTCCTATTTTTCTTATATATTCTAATTCAAACGGAGTACACTGATTTATAATCTGCGCTAATTTAAAATACAACGAAATTTCTATTTCTTGCAGTAGCAAACATCGAGTTAATATCGCAAAGCAATCTACCTTCATATCATCCTCTAGTTTGTCAATCAAATATATCTGTTTTTTTACAAATTCAGCATATTTTTCATTATCATTGTTGAATTGAGAAGCCATTTTTACTTGTTCTTCATAGTCTTTATATGTTCCTTGTAAAAATCTTTTTATTTTATTCCAAAATATAACAGTCGGCATATGAAAGACTATTTGTTTTACATCTTTACCTGCTAACGTTCCAGATACCGGATCTTTACTTATAACAGCTTGTATTAAATTCCAAAATGCATTTCCAGCATATTTTCTTAGGTCATCATTTTTAACGATTAAAGCCAATTCTTTAAGTTGTTCTTCAAGCATTCTTTTATCCTCTTTTCAGAAAAAGAAAAACTATTGCTGTATAAATACAGTCCCCCCCCTTTGAATATTGGTTGATTATTATATCCCCCTCATCTAGGGGAAGTACTGTATTTGACCCATTTAAGAGTCTAGCAATAGTTTTTCTTATTTATATATTTCTTTACCCAAAGGATTATTTAACAGTAGCCTTTTTCAGGTTTGACCATGGGCTGAAGACTTTCTTTCCGTCTTCGGATGTTCTGTTGAATGCATGCATTCCAACTACCCATGTTCCCTTTGGTACGTTCTTGAATGTTGCTGTTACTGTACCTTCTTTGAGGTTCAGTTTCTTGTAATTTCCATAGTGGTATGGACGAGTCTCACCGTTTTCTTTCTTGGAATCTGTTCCAAGTACTACATCGTAACCAGTTGCGTTTGCAGCTGCTTTGTATGTTACTTTGATAGTAGATCCGCTTACTGTTACGTTTGTGATAACTGGAGCGTCCGGTGTGATTGCGGATACAACGAATGGATATGCATTAGACCAGTCGCTGAATACTTTCTTACCGTTTGCGTCACGTTTCCAAGCGTGGCAGTATGCATAGTAGGTTCCCTGCTGTACATATTTGAATGTAGTAGAGGTCTGAACCTGGTTCTTGTTTACGGAATCATAGTCTTTGTTTGTGATGCAATCGCGGTCTGTAGAGATTACATAGTCGTAACCTGCAGCACCTTCGGAATCACCGGAAAGGATTACGGTTGCTTTGTTTCCGGTAACTTTAACACTGCTGATCATTGGTGTAGCTGGTTTTTCTGTCGGATCAGTTACAACGGCAGAAACTGTCTTGGAACCTTTGTAGTTCTTATTTCCTTTTGTAGCGGTTACAGTAACTTTGTTTGCTGCTGCATCCTTTGTCACTGTATATTCATCAGCAGCAACTTCTACTTTTCCGCATTTAACAGTAACTTTATCACCATTTACGGTAACGTCTGCATTTGCAAGGTCAAATTTGTCAATTCCCCATGCATAAGTCAATGTAACAGAATTTGGTAATTTATAGCCATTCTTAGGTTCAACTGTAACAAGAAGAGTCTGTTTTTCTGTTGCGTTGATTACATCCTTGTTTGCGGATACGTTTAAGTCATAATCTGTACCTTCTACAAGTGTTCTTCCTTTTACAACAATTTTTACAGATGGTTTAACCGGAAGACCTGCTGCATATGTTCCGTTGGAAACAGATACACAGCTTGCAGTAATCTCTTCCTGAGTAATTTCAATCAGATCTATCTTGAATACGTTTGTAATCTTGTTTCCGGCAGCATCTGTATAAACACCATCTTTAACACTAATACCGGAAGCAGCATCTGAAGTTGTCAGATTTCCGCCAAATTTGCCCTTAGCTACTGCAAGAACGGCAGCATACTGTTTTTTATCTTTGCCTTTCTGACCGTATACATTATCAACGTACTTGATCTCATAGTCAGTGCCTTCTTTTAAATCTTTGCCTGTATATGTTAAAGAAGTTTTAGCACAGGTATGTGCGGTACCGTCGTAAGCAAATGTAGGACTAGCTACTGCAAAGCCATCTTTATCAACATATGCAAATGTCGCATTGGTGCCATCAAGCATTTCACCACTGATCTGGAATGTTAATGTTTTAGTTCCGGTAAAGTTTTTGTTCTTTGGTGTTAAAGTTACTGTACCTTCACCTACTTTTACATTTTCTCCATAGGTTAAGATGAAGTTACTTTCAACATCAATTTTCTTTCCGTCTAAAGTAAGGTCGATCTTATCTGGCGCAATTTCAAGAGTGTATCCTTTGTATTCCTGAGTACCGATTACGCCCTTTAATTTAGATGCATCAGCAGACTGAATAGTATACGTAATGCTTGCTGTTCCCTGATAATCAGAATTATCATTAGCAGAAACTGTTAAAGTTGCAGTACCGGCATTTACATTATTTGTATATTTTGCAGTGTATTGATTTGGATTGACAATATGTCCGCCAATTACAACGTCAAAATCAGGTTTAACTGCCTGACCATTGTATGTAAAAGAAGTCTCTTTCAGTTTAATGTACTCTGATTTTAAAGTTGCATTGGAAATCTTTGAGTTTACTTTAAGAATACTAGTATCGGTTGGATCATCAAAATTGCTATTAGCTTTTACTGCAACAGTTGCATCAACAGATTTTCCATCAGCTCCCCATGCGTAAGTTACTGTATAATCTTTTCCCTCTGTTAAAGTTAAGATTTTATTTGTTCCAGGAACCTGAGCTTTTACAACAACTCCCATTGCTGTTTTATAATCTTCTGGTTTTGCACCATTGATCTTTTCAACATATTCACTTGCTTTTACATCTGTAACTGGTGTTTGGCTAATTGTAAAAGTATAGTTTTTAATGCTGTTTGCGTAGCTGCCTTTTCCAATAAGGAACATTTTTGCAGTACCTGCATTTGTATTATCGGAATATGTGATTTCGTAATCACTATCCTTTATTAATGGAGTGCTGTTAGCACCAACTGTTGGAACACCAATTTCATCAGTTGTAAATGTAACTGGTTCTCCGGTATAGTATTTCGTAATGCTATTAAAATTGTAAGTATCTTTTTTACCAGCACTACCTGGTACTGTTGTTTCTTTAGCATTAGTACCTATTTTGAATACAGCAGTATTGATATCTGTTGCAAAAATTGATAATTCAGCGGTAGTTTTACCTGTAAGCTTACTGCTTGATGTAGTTGCCTTAGGTGTAATTGTTACAGTGTATTTTCCAGCTTCAACTGCGTTATTTGGAATATCAATATCTACATAATTAAACAGAGCTAATTCTTTTTTGCTGTCTTTGTCATAAAAATGAACTTGATCTGCTGCGAGTGTTGCTTTATTGTTTGTTTTCTGAACTGGATCGATTGTAACTGTAACTGAGCTCAGATCACGTGCAGCAACTTCAGGAACATTTGTGGACTGGATTTTAGTATTGTCAGAGCCAACAGCGCCGGAAATAGTATAGTTTTTGTTTCCGGTTTCAGGAGTGGCAAGCTCAATCTTTCCATCTCTTGTAACATTTACATAGCCGTTTTTGTCAACTTTGAGATAATCAGATAAATCAATCTTCTTTGTAGCTTTATCAACTAATGTGATGTCTTCTTTTTTTACTTTTAATACATCAGTATTAGTATTACCGCCATCAAATTTATAAGATGTATTCTTTAATGTAGCAACCATTTCATCTGCGATTGCATTTGAAGTACTTAAATTTTTTGGATTAATTTTATAAGTAGTTGTGATAGAACCTTTATATGCAGATGATTTAGGTGTTAATGTGATGGTGATCGGTTTATCAGTTACATTAACAAAATCACTGTTTTCATCATAACCTATAGTATAATCAGCAATATTATCTAATTCTGCCGGTAAATTTCCTGACACTGGATTTAATGTAGGCGTTGCCTGCTGGATTTTACCATTATACTCAACATCAGCTGCTGTTGCTTTTACAACATCTGCGGTATTCTTGGGATTTACAGTAATAGCATCTGAAGTATAGCTCCATACAACCTGGTTATCCTTTACAGCGTATACATATAATGCTACTGTCTTGTTTGCGGTTGCTGAAGAGACAGTATATGCAGTTGGTGTGATTGTAGCTACATCATTGGCGAATGTTGCTGCTGTAGTACCAGCTAAAGCGCTTACAGCTACATTATCAACTTTCCATGTTGCATATACTTTTGCATCGGTAAGAATTTTATTATCTGTAACAGAAACAGTTGTGGATAATGTTCCATCTGCCCATGTCATGGTGTTTTTCTCTACAGGAGTTGAAGTAGCACCTGTTGCAGTAAAACTAATAGGTGTATATGTTACAGAATATTGATTACCAGAAACCTCAGCTTCATTTGCTGCATTGACATCTGCTGTGTTGTCTTCTACAACAGGAGCTTCTGCGGCATCATCAGAAAATGTTTCAGCAACAGGAGTTTCTGTAGTAACTGATGGTTCGCTGCCATCACTGAACTCAGCAGCCCATACCGGCACATTAGAAGTAGCAAGCATTGCAACAACAAGTGACATACTTAATGTCTTTTTTGCCATGCCCTTCTTTGTGTTTTTAATCTTTGTCATGATTATAGTTCCCCTTTGGGTGGTGGACAGGTTGATTTTAGATTAAAAAGCACATTCTCTGATTAGAAATTCATTCACAACCCTGAAAAAATGGTTATTTATAACTGCCTTTTTCACGCATCAGAGTGGTATTTTTATAGTTATATGAACGTTTACAGCTGACAGAATGAGAAAAGAGAATAGATCAAACAATCGGACGCTGTACTTTTCAGATTTTTAATAATTTTTATATTTCCTTTCGTGGAAACAAAATAATAATTATGATATATTGATAACAGAAACAGGCAAAAAGGAGGTGCTGGATACGACGGAAAAAAATAAGATCAAACCGGATACCATACTGAAGAACTTCTGGAGAGACAATGGACATTTTGCGGATCTGTTCAATGCAGTATTTTTTAACGGGGAACAGGTGCTGAAGCCGCAGGATCTTACAGAAGCAGATACGGATGTTTCCTCCATGCTGAAATTTAACGGTCATGCAGAAACAATACAGAAGATCCTGGATGTTGTAAAGAAGACGGCATATGGTGTGGATTTTGTACTCTGGGGACTGGAAAATCAGGCAAAGATCCATTATGCGATGCCGCTGCGACATATGGTCGGAGATGCATTCTCTTACATGAAAGAATATGATGAGATCGCAGCAGTAAATAAGAAAAACGGGGATTTCCATTCATCGGATGAATTCCTGTCAGGTTTTAAGAAGACTGACCGGTTACATCCGGTGATCAGTCTGTGTGTATACTATGGAGAAAGTGAATGGGATGGTCCGTCTTCCCTGAAGGATATGCTGGAGATCCCCGAAAAGATAGAACCACTGGTATCTGATTACCGTATGAACCTGGTACAGGTAAGATCAAGTGGAGAACTATGTTTCAGCGATCCGGACGTAAATATGGTGTTTGACGTGAGCCGCTTGATCTATGCCAGGGATTATACGAAGATCAATGAAGTTTACAGGGATCATAATATTCCGGCAGATCTTGGACTTGTGATAGGAGCCATTACAGAATCACAGAAGCTGATTGACCATGCTTTGGAATCGGAGCAGAAGGGAGGGCAGATCAATATGTGTAATGCATTGGAAGAGTTAAGACAAGAAGGTGTTGAAGAAGGTCGACAGGAAGGTCGACAGGAGGGCCGTCAGGAAGGCCGTCAGGAAGGCAGATGGGAAGGTATCCTTGAAGGCATTCGTGCGACTGTAAGGACCTGCAGGAATTTTAATATAAGTGAGACAGATACAGTCAGAAACATCATGAATGAATTTTCCCTGTCACAGGAAGAGGCTGTCAATTATGTAAAAAAATACTGGTAAATGGAAAACTCTATCAGGAAGAGCCTTTGGTCCATCTGGTCCGAGGCTCTTTACTTATGTCAGAGTAAAATATAATACCCCACAATAAATCGGAACCCGGGCACAAAACATAAAAATATTATTATACCCGTTCGGGATGATTTAATATGGAAATATATAAATTATACCCGAACGGGATTTTTGTATATAATTCACTTGAAATCATACCCGAACGGGATTAATATGTTTAATATGAGTACAATTGGAGATTATATAAAAAAAGAAAGAAAAAAAGCAGGGCTGACGCAGGAGGATTTTGCAATCCGTTCCGGACTTGGACTTCGTTTTGTAAGGGAATTGGAACAGGGAAAAGAAACGGTGCGTCTGGACAAAGTGAATCAGGCACTGGCAATGTTTGGGAAAGAAGCTGTACCAGGAAAAAAGGAGGATTAGCAGGTGGAGTCAGAATATAGAAAGGGATATGTATATAGTGAATTAAAAACTTTATCCTCACACGACTGAAGTCGCGTGCTTCCAGACGCTTT
>NZ_JAJDML010000066.1:0-15870 GCF_020594215.1 Blautia sp. DFI.1.216 | reverse complement strand
TTTGGCATATTCATGCCAAAACACCTCGCGGGATAGTGGTGTGTGAACAGTAACGCTTTTTCTCCTTAATTGAATATTGCGCACAGTTAAATTGTCTTATATAATAAAATATATCTTATGATTAGAGCAGATAATTTCTTCATTGTACATTATTTATCAGAAATAAATATCTGCTCATAAAGAACGGAGGTGCTCTATGAAAAAATTAAAAGTATTTTCTATCTCAGCAATTCTTATTGCTATCTGTTGCTCTTTTTTATTTTCAGCTTCAGTATCCGCAGCATCAAAAAAACGTAACAAATTTGACCACAAACCCAGCGGAAACATTTATTACTATGATGAAAACGGACATACTGTAAAGGGACTTGTCACGATCCGCGGAAAGAAATATTATTTTAATGAAAAGGGAATCCAGCAGAACGGCTGGCAGAAGATCAAGGGAGATTATTATTTCTTCCAGATCCGCAACGGCTGTTATGCCTCCATGGTAACTTCCCGGCGTGTAAATGGTATTTATCTTACCAAAAGTGGAGAAGCACGCTATAACAGTGAAGAAAAAAGAAAACTGAACCTTATGGTCACAGCTAACCAGGTCATGCGTCGTGTGACCAAAAGAAATATGTCCAAACCAGAGAAATTATGGAGATGTTATCTGAAGGCAGTCAGCTACGGATACGGTGGCACCGGCAATGACTACGATTTCCGTTACTATTACTCAAACTGGGATGTCAGCTATGCGGAGGATATGTTCTACCGGGGGCATGGCGACTGTTTCGCTTTTGCATCTGCATTTGCTTACCTGGCTAACGCAGTCGGATTTGAAGCCAAGGTTATCTCATCAGGCGGTCATGGATGGGCTGAGATCAAAGGAGAAGTCTGCGATCCGAACTGGGCAAAAGGCACAGGACATATCGAAAGATATTACCGTATGAGTTATGACCTCAGCGGTGTAGACGGACGTCCCTATTATAGAGGAAACAGGGCGTATGTAATTACAATCTGATCTCATCCGGACATTTTCTGACATATCAGGCAGATAAAACTATACGCTTCGCTGCCTGATTTATAGTAATCCTCTAAAATAACGCATCTTAATCCAAAAAGTTCCGGGTATCTGTATCTGCCAGATGTCCCGGAACTGTTACTGTTCACTCCGTTCGTTACTGTTCACTCCGTTCACAGTAACGTTGCCCAAATTCTCTATCCTGAGTTGACTTTCCTTTCTTTATATCGTATCATTAAATATTATTCATTCAAAAACATTTTTAAGAAAGGGGTTATCATCCATGCAGGATAACAAAAATTTTCTGGGCACAGAACCTGTTGGAAAGCTTCTTTTAAAGCTATCCATTCCAACAGTGATCGCCCAGCTCATCAACATGCTTTATAACATTGTAGACCGTATTTACATCGGCCACATCCCGGGGGAAGGCAGCCTGGCACTTACAGGTGTGGGAGTCTGTATGCCCATCATCATGATCGTCTCCGCATTTGCGGCACTGGTCAGTTCCGGCGGCGCACCAAGGGCTTCTATTTACATGGGAAAACAGGATAATAAATCTGCTGAGAATATATTAGGCAACTGTTTTATTCTTCAGATTATTATCTCTGTTATCCTCACTGCCATTTTACTGATCTGGGGCAGAGATTTATTACTGGCTTTTGGCGCCAGTGAAAACACCATCAGTTATGCAACAGATTATATGCATATTTACGCTTTCGGTACCTTGTTCGTACAATTAACCCTTGGTATGAATGCATTCATCACTGCACAGGGATTTACCACATTTTCCATGGTTTCCGTCCTGATCGGTGCTGTCTGCAATATTGTTTTAGACCCTGTATTTATCTTTGTTTTTCATATGGGAGTACGCGGTGCTGCACTGGCAACTGTTATCTCACAGGCGATTTCCACACTCTGGGTAGTTTCATTCCTCTGCGGCAAAAAGACACTGCTTCACCTCAGGAAAAAGCATCTCCACCTGGAGGCAAAGGTCGTTCTTCCCTGTATCGCGCTGGGACTTGCTGCTTTTATCATGCAGTCAAGCGAAAGTATTGTAACTGTCTGCTTCAATTCATCCCTGCTTCGGTACGGCGGTGATATTGCAGTAGGAGCCATGACCATCCTGACCAGTGTTATGCAGTTTGCCATGCTTCCTCTTCAGGGAATTGCGCAGGGAGCACAGCCAATTTCCAGTTATAATTACGGTGCAAAAAATGCAGACAGAGTAAAGAAAACATTCCGTTTGCTTCTGATCACCTGTCTGTCATATTCTGTACTTCTCTGGGCTGCTGTACAGCTTGTTCCCAGAGTATTTGTAAGTATTTTTACTGCTGATACAGATCTTATTGGATTTACTGCACCAATGCTGAAGATCTATCTGGGTGGTCTGTTCCTCTTCGGTATCCAGATTGCCTGTCAGATGACCTTTACCTCCCTTGGAAAGGCAGTAAACTCTATTATTGTTGCTGTTGTCCGCAAGTTTGTACTGCTGATCCCGCTGATCTATATTATGCCTCATATGATATCTGATTCAACAACAGGCGTATATATGGCAGAACCCATTGCAGATATTACTGCTGTGATCTTTACCTCTGTTTTATTTACATTTCAGTTTAAAAAGGCACTGGCAGAAATTCAGAATTAAATACTGTACAAATCCATAATAAGGGGTGAACATTACAAAACGTTCACCCCTTAAATTATGCATTTCTATAGTCAAACGGATATTCACAATCCGCTTCGCTACTTGATTGATTAAAACAAGTCATTAATTACTTCCTGTACTGTCTGCAAACGCTCTGCTTTCCATGCTTTTGCACCACAGAAGAGAAGTCCCTCATCTACATTCCCTTTTACTGCATTGATCAGTCCGTCAGTAATACAGTAAGGTATTTCTTTGGGGCTGCATTTTACAAGACATCCATGACAGGAACTGTGTGGAATCTGTTCGCCGTTCATGACACGGGTCATGAATTTGTTCATAATGGCACGACCTGGCATTCCAACAGGGCTTTTTACAATGGCAATGTCGGATTCTTTTGCTTTTAAATGAGCTTCTTTATAGCGGATGTCTGCGTCACATTCTTCCGTTGTAATAAAACGGGTAGCTACCTGAATGCCGTCAGCACCCAGATTATCCACTTTTTGGACATCTTCTCTGTTATAGATACCACCTGCTACGATCACTGGAATTTCTGTCCCATATTTCTCTGCGTAACTTTTTACTGTTGTGATGATTTTCTTTATTTCTTCACTGTAGGATTCTTCAGTATATTTCTCCAGCTCTTCTTTATGAAAGCCAAGGTGTCCGCCTGCCTGAGGACCTTCGATCACTACCAGATCTGCAGTTCTTTTGTATTTTCTGTCCCAGTATTTCAGGATTACTTTTGCAGATTTTTCTGTAGATACGATAGGGGCAATCTTTGTCAGACTTCCTTTTACCAGTTCCGGAAGCTCTGTGGGAAGCCCCGCACCGGAGATAATGATGTCTGCACCGGCTTTTACTGCAGCCTTTACGTGAGATGCATATTCTTTCAGTGCAACCATAATATTGTATCCTATAATTCCATCTCCTGAAATCTCACGGGCCTTTTTCATTTCACCGGCAATGGCGCGTTCGTTGGCTGCTGCCGGATTTCTGTCGAAATCTTCTTCCCTGTAGCCGATCTGTGCAGTGGAAATAATACCAACTCCTCCTGCTTTCGCAACAGAACCTGCAAGTCTGCCAAGACTGATCCCAACTCCCATTCCCCCCTGGATCAATGGAACTCTTGTGATTTTATCTCCTATTTTGAAATTCTTCATTGTGATTCTTCTCCTGTTATTTTGTTTGTGTTTTAAATATTTTGATATTCAAAGTATATCATAATATTTGTTCTTGTCAAGAGAAACCAGTTTATATAGTTTTTAATACTATATAAGTCCACAGATTTTGACAAAAAATCCGCTGATACGATCAACTTGTGTAATCATATCGGCGGATTTATTCTATCTGATATATTTTGCCATCACCGGTAAAAGTACCTTCATATCAATTGGTTTTGCCACATGATCATTCATTCCGGTCGATATCGCCTTTTGTCTGTCCTCTGCAAAGGCGTTTGCTGTCATTGCTATAATGGGTATGGAAGCTTTCTCCTCATCTTTCATTCTGCGTATCCTGGCTGTAGCGTCATATCCATCCATCACCGGCATCTGAATATCCATAAGAATCATATCATAATATCCGGAAGCTGCTTTCTCCAGCTTATCCAGACAATCAGCTCCATCCATTGCGCGGTCTGCAATAATCTTTTGTTCCGCAAGCAGTTCTATCGCAATTTCTGCATTCAGATCATTATCTTCTGCAAGAAGAATACGTTTTCCTTCCATCCTCTTTAATGCATCCGGCTGTTCAGATATCTGATTCCTGTATACATCCTCTTCTGATGCTGTATCAAAAGAAATATCTACAGTGAATTTTGTCCCGGCGCCCTGCGTACTTTCTACCCGGATACTTCCTCCCATCAACTCGATCATGGATTTTACAATAGGAAGACCCAGTCCTGTACCAGCGACCTTGTTCTCTGTGGTTGTATGCTCTCTGGAAAATTCTTCAAAGATATGTGGAAGATATTCCTCGCTCATGCCAATGCCTGTATCTTCACAGGTAAAAATGAGCCGGGCTTTCCGGGGATCCTCTGAATCCTTCTCATATATCTTTACATGAACCCCATGCCCATCTGACGTATACTTTATCGCATTGCTGATGATGTTCAGCATTATCTCCTGAAGTTTCACCCTGTCACAAAGGATAAAGGTATGATATACATCCAAATCTACCGAATACTGCAGGTTCTTCTTCCTTACATCTTCCTCAAATACTGTGTTTACCGTATGAAATAATGTGTTTATATCCTCTGCTTTCAGCTGCAGAGCTGTAGTGCCGCTTTCAATACGGGCTATCTCCAGGATCTGGTTAATAATCGTCATCAGCAGATTTCCGGAAGAACAGATCTTTCCCAGATATTCTTTTGCCTTTTCCTCGTTTTGAAGGTTCTTTTCCAGTAATCCGGAAAAACCTATGATCGCATTCATTGGCGTCCGGATATCATGGCTCATATTAAACAGAAATCGTGTTTTTGCTTCATTGGCACTTTTCGCCAGTTCTGCCGCTTTCTCAAGCTCAGCAGCATATTGTTTTTCTCTGTGTTTTTTGCTGGATATCTGATAAAAAACCATAGCGATCAGCAACGAGAATATATAAGAAGCAATTATGGAAAGAATCCATTGAGAAACCGGAGTCCACCCATTGGAAGGCGCAATATCAAAATACCATGTGTTATTCGGGATCTCACATTCTATCGTCAGGCTGTTTTCCGGCATATCATCCTGACTCTGGGCAAGAATAACCTTATCTCCACTGCTTCTGTCATAAGACCAGATCTTATAACTGAAATCTGCCTCACTTAAAGATTTCAGATTTATATCACTCATGAAACGATCCCAGTCAATTACCTGGAGTACAAATCCCCAGAAACTACTCTCTCCGAAATTATCGGTTCGATAAACCGGTTTAAAAAGTAATGCTCCGGTTCCTCCCTGCTTTAACTGATAGGGACCGCCAAGTGTATATTCCCCGGTTTCCTTAGCCAGAACTGCATCTTTTTTCCGTTCGTGTTCCCTCAGAACATCCAGTCCAAGAGCCTCTGAATTTCCCTGCATAGGATAGATTTCGGTTATGATTCCTTCCGGTGCCAGCTCAAACGCCTTTACCACACCTTCCTCATTAGGAATCTTTTCTGCCAGTTCTGAAAAAGTGTTTTCATCCATATCCGATCCATCAATGATATAATTTCCCAGAAAATCAGAAATCATTATATAATTGTCCAGCTTTGCCTTGACTCTCCTTATCGTGCTTTGTGCCATATAAGTTCCCGATGCTTTTTTTTCCTTTTCCTGATATCGGAGCATCTGACTACACGCAAAAAATGCGATCAGGAAAGAGAGAAGTCCTATAATATAGCAGTATTTTTTAATATGTTTAGCAGCTGTACTATTTATTTTCATTGAATTTTCCTCGTTATGTTTTCTTCCAACTGTTTCTCATCGGGCTGTGCAATAAAATCGTATGGTATCTATCACTTTCTCCATTTGAAGGGGTTTTGAAAAATGTTCGTTCATTCCTGCTGCTTTACTCTGTGCAATATCATCCAAAAAGGCATTGGCTGTCATAGCAAAAATGGGGATAGATTCCGCATCCTCTCGATCCATTTTTCTGATTCTGCGGGTAGCTTCCAGACCTCCCATTTGTGGCATCATCAGATCCATCAGAATCACATCAAAGTATCCGGGCTCTGAATTCTCAAAGATTTCTACGGCTTCCCGTCCATTCCATGCCTTTGTCACTATCATTTTTTCTTCTTTCAGCAGAAACTCAGCAATTTCCATATTCAGCTCATTGTCTTCCACCAGCAGAACCTGAATCCCCTCTACTGAACAGTTCTGATACATATGAGATTTCTTTTCCGGTTCCTCTGCAGAGATTTCAAAAGAAATATGGAGAATAAATTTGGTTCCTTTTCCCTGTATGCTCTCAAAGAAAAGAGTTCCTTCCTGCAGTTCTGTCAGTTTTCTGGCAATGGCAAGACCCAGACCGGTACCTGCATATTTTGTTCTGGCTGACTGCCCCTCCTGGGCAAAAGGCTCAAATGCCCTTTTCTGAAATTCCTCACTCATGCCGATCCCGGTATCTGTACAGGTCAGTTCATATTCCGCAATGGTATCCGTATAGGAAATCTCACGACAGGTAACTGTCACAGAACCGCCATCATGATTATATTTTACTGCATTGCTGCCGATATTCATCAATATCTGCTGGAAATGTACCGGACTTCCTATCAGCTGTGTATGGATGATTTCTCCAGCTTCTACATAATAATTAACACCAGCTTCATTTGCCTGCATCCTGATGATTTCATTCGTATTATGCAAAAGTTCCAGCAGATTAAAGTGCTTTCTCTCAAGCTGTATATTGCCGGATTCCAGCTTATTCATATCCAGCACATCATTGACAAGATTTAAAAGATAACTGGAAGCAGTCCTGATTCTGGTACGTGCTTCCTGCTGAAGCTCCAGATCATCCGGATAACGGTCCGCAATATCCACACAGCCCTGGATCCCGTTGATCGGTGTACGGACATCATGGCTCATTCTCCTCAGGAAATCTGTCTTTGCCAGATTGGCTTTCTCTGCCTCCTGAGCGGTTCTTCTCAGTTCTTCCCGGCTCTCCAGCTCAGATATTTTCTGGTCATTAATATCTCTCGTCACATAGAGAACATTAGTCACTTCCCCTGCTTCATTTCGAAGCTTTACAATAAATCTTGCCTGATACCAGACTCCGGTTATGGCTCTGTATTCTGTGGAAACCTCCTCTCTGTTCTTCAGACGCTCTGCCAGAGTGGAAACATCCAGAAATTCTCTCATTCTTTCCTGAAATTCGGGGGCTATGAATTTTTCTCTGGCTTTTGTAAACTGAACAGAAGTCTTTCCACTTCTGCCGGTCAGACGGTGCATGGATTCCTGGCTGGAAATCTCCTCATAGGTATCATGGATCAGATCCATCCGGTAAATGATCCGGTACATTTTGCTGATTGCAGAGATAATCTCATTATTCAGTTTCAGGTCAGCCATAGTCTCTTCCATCTGCTGCTTCTTTTTCATATCCTCCTGCACAATATCATCAATATAGCGAAATCCCATAATGATCTTATAATCATCCCTGTTGCCTGTCTCCAGGCGGATCACCTGTAATTCAAAATACTCATGTCCGGCATGGTTTTTCACTGACTGATAACGATACGCAAAACGCTTGTGATTCTGCAGATACTCTATGAGAGCGTGACGTTCCATCTTCCGGAGGAAATCCGGTGCTGATTCCCGGATTACGTAATGATCATAATAATATCTGATTCTGGAGGTATAACTGGATTTCTGCTCCGTCATCTCATCAATCTCTGTACCATTGGAAAGTATGCTCTGTTTGATCGTTTCCAGAGTATCATTTGCCAGATCACATAAATAAAATGAGGTATAATCTACGCAGAGAGCTTCCAGGATATGCTTCTCCTTCTGAAGTTCCTCCAGATTGCTCTCCAGTGTTTTCTGTTTTTCCTCAAGCATCCTGAACATGCGCAGATTGTTCAATGTACTGGCAAGATGTCCGCCTGCATTGGAAAGAAGCGATATGGAAACACCGGGATTAACCAGATCCGGATTATCCAGACCGATAAAACCGCTCAACTGCGTATTTGCAAACAAAGGTAAAACCAGCAGAGAATGAATATCCTGAACCTTCAGAATGTCATATTCCGAAGGCATAGTTTCACATATTTTCTCCAGATCATGAATAATTATAGTTTCTCCACGAAGAAATTTCTCATGCCACACCGGCATACTATCGGCAGAAATACGAATCAGATTGTCAATCTGGGGGACGATCCCCTCTCTGCACCATTCGAAGGTATTGCTGTAATAATCCTGTTTTTCAGACATCAGTTCAAAAATATATACTCTGTCTGCATCTGTATATTCGCCGGTGTATTGAAGCAATGCAGGAATACAGTCCTTCACTTCTTTCTCATCTGATGCCTGATTGATGTCTGATATCAGAGACAGGATCTGATTCAGCAGTTCCAGCTTTTTGTTGAATTGTCTGTAGTTGATCTCATGTTCTTCACTCTTATTATCGTTTGCCTTAAACTTTTTCATATAATCTCCCAACACTTATATAGAAAATACTACCGCATTAATGCCTGAAAACAAAAAAAGAACAGCCGATACATACGTTCGAACTGTTCTCCTACTTCTGAAGTCCATACAGCATTGACATTACTGTTTCCTGCTCATTTGTACTCATACCGTTCCGTATCCATAAAACTTCCCTTTAAGCCATTAGAGGAAGTATATTTGTAAATATCATTTAAAGATACTTTCGTTTCTGCAAAAGTCATTTTCGCTTATATCACTTTTATAATATCACAGACAGCTACGTTTGTCACACGAAAGTTTAACCGAATCAAGTAAGTCCCCTGCTTCAATTGCGAATATCCACTTGACATAACTGTAATACACAATTTTTCATGATGGATATCACACTTTTATTTCAGAATCCGAATTATTACAAACAGTCAATTCAAAATGATTTCTATTTGTTTTTATAAAACCTTCTTTCTGTAGCTTTGATATCTCCGTAGACATTGCCGCGCGGTCAATGCACAGATAATCTGCCAACTGCTGCCGGTCAAAAGGAATATCAAAGGATAACGATGAATGTCTGATAGACTCTGCCGACAGATAGGACAATAGTTTATCCCTTGTCGTTCGCTTTCCCACATGTGTGATTTTGTCGTTCAGGATTAGTATCTTATTTGCCAGGACACTGACCAGGTTGCGGATCAGCTTCTGATGGTGTTCGCATGCAGTCGGGCAGGAAATCAGAAGCCTTTGGACATTTAGCAGGATAATCTCACAATCCGTATCTGCCACCACACTGACATTCAGAACAGCACCCGGGCTTGCTGCATATGGCTCACCAAAGAAATCACCGGTATGACATTTCGACAGAATATTCCGATGCCCCCAAAGGTCTTCCTGAATAACAAGAACACAGCCGGACACCACAAGTCCCATTACCTCAGTAGAATCTCCTGCTCTGAAAATATAAGAATCTCGTTTTTGGGAAACTGCTGTTGCTTTTACACAATGCAGTATAGATAATATCTCGTTATCAGTAAGGCCTGTAAAGAATGGACTGTTTTTTAAAATGGGTAAATATTTTTTCAAAATCATTCCTCCTTGTTGGAAATCAAACATACAAGTTGTATTTATCATACTATAATGCCGACAGAAACAAAAGTTAAATCTATTGACGGAGGTAAAATGATAAGAAAGATTATTCGAATCGATAAAGAAAAATGCAATGGCTGCGGCGCCTGTGCAGATGCCTGCCACGAAAGTGCCATTGATATCATTAATGGAAAAGCAGAATTGGTGAGAGAACATTTCTGTGACGGACTGGGGGATTGCCTCCCGGAGTGTCCCACAGGTGCCATTTCCTTTGAGGAACGGGAAGCACCTGAATATGATGAAGAGGCTGTGAAAGAAGCACAGAAAAAAATATTTGCCAAAAATCAGGCAATAACTGCTCATGCCGGCTGTCCCGGGTCTAAAAGCATGCAGATTCAGCGATCAGAAATACCCAAATCAGGAAAACCATCTTCAACCACAGGTCAGGTATCCAATCTTCAGAACTGGCCGGTACAGATTAAGCTGGCACCTGTCAGTGCCCCATATTTTAACGGCGCAAAGCTTTTAATCGCAGCCGATTGTACTGCTTACGCTTACGCAGGCTTTCATCAGGATTTTATCCGAAATAAGGTAACATTAATCGGCTGTCCTAAATTGGATCAGGTGGATTATAGCGAGAAACTGACTGCAATAATCCAAAATAACGATATTCAAAGTGTGACGATTGTAAGAATGGAAGTTCCATGCTGTGGCGGACTTGAGATGGCAACCAGAAAAGCACTTCAGAATAGTGGAAAATTCATTCCCTGGCAGGTTATAACCATAGGTATCGATGGAAATATTATAGAATAAAGGAGGATACGACAATGGATAAAAAAATGTTTTGTTATCAGTGTGAACAGACAGTGGGATGCACCGGCTGCACAGGAAATGCAGGTGTCTGCGGAAAAAAGGCAGGCACTGCCAAATTACAGGATGAGCTGACAGGTGCGTTGATCGGTCTGGCAAGGGCTGTCGATAGCGCAGCAGCTATTTCCAAAAGTACCAGTCAGATCATAATTGAAGGACTGTTTACTACCGTTACAAATGTGAGTTTTGACGATGCAGCAATCGAAAATATGATACAAAAAGTCAGAGCAGAAAAAGAAAGACTGGTTCCTGGCTGCAGTAAATGTCAGTCACCTTGCGGTAAATCAGACGAATATGACATGCAACAGCTGTGGAATGCAGATGAAGATATCCGCTCCCTGAAGTCCCTTATTCTTTTCGGGATTCGCGGAATGGCAGCCTATGCTTATCATGCAAATGTTCTGAATTATGAAGATGCTGAAGTAAACCGTTTCTTCTGCGAAGCATTATTTAAGATTGGTTATGAAGAAAGTATGGATACACTGCTTCCTACTGTACTGAAAGTAGGGGAAATCAATCTGAAATGTATGGCACTTCTTGACAAGGCAAATACCAAAACCTATGGAACACCGGAACCGACTGCAGTTACACTTACCGTAGAAAAGGGACCATTTATTGTAGTAACCGGTCATGATCTGAAGGATCTGCAGCTTTTACTTGAACAGACAGAAGGAAAAGGAATCAACATCTATACCCACGGTGAAATGCTCCCTGCCCATGCCTATCCACTCTTAAAGAAATTCTCTCACTTAAAAGGAAATTTCGGAACTGCATGGCAGAATCAGCAGAAAGAGTTTGATCATCTTCCGGCTCCGATCCTTTACACCACCAACTGTCTGATGCCGCCAAAAAGCAGTTATGCTGACAGAGTATTTACAACAGAAGTGGTTGCTTTCCCAGGCGCTGTTCATATCGACGAGAAGAAAAATTTCACACCGGTTATTGAAAAAGCACTGGAACTGGGTGGTTACAAAGAAGATCAGACACGCACAGGCATCAACGGCGGTACGAAAGTGACAACCGGTTTCGGACATGCAGCCATTCTGTCCCATGCAGATACTGTAGTAGAAGCAGTAAAATCAGGCGCTATCCGCCATTTCTTCCTGGTTGCCGGCTGTGATGGTGCCAAACCGGGTCGAAACTATTATACGGAATTCGTGAAACAGACACCTTCTGACAGTATCGTTCTCACCCTGGCATGTGGAAAATTCCGTTTCAATGATCTTGAGCTGGGAGAAATCGGTGGTCTGCCACGACTGATGGATATGGGCCAGTGTAATGATGCTTATGGTGCAATCCAGGTTGCTGTGGCACTTGCGGATGCATTTGGATGTTCTGTAAATGAGCTTCCGCTTTCCTTCGTTCTCTCCTGGTATGAACAAAAAGCAGTCTGTATCCTGCTGACACTTTTACACCTGGGTATCAAGAACATCCGTCTTGGTCCTTCTCTTCCGGCGTTCCTGTCTCCTAATATTCTGAACTATCTGGTGGAAAATTATGGTATTGCACCTATCACCACACCGGAAGAAGACATCAAAGCACTAATGAACCAGTAAAATAAATTTTTCAAAATCTTCGCAAATTAACAAAGCCGATACAGGATTCCAAAGTCCCGCATCGGCTTTATTTATGGGTCTGAAGACTCGGATCTGCCGACAACAATTTTAAACATGTGCAGCGATATTCTGATGGGGTTAAATGATAACGTTTTTTAAACAATCTGCAAAAATAATCAACGTTATGAAATCCACTTTCATAGGCGATCGTTTTTACTTTTTTATTCGTATTTTTCAATAACCAGGAAGCTGCCTGAAGTCGATATCCTATCAGATAATTAACCGGTGTAGTATGTAAAAACCGGTGGAACAAATTAAGTGCAGTACTTTTGCTGATTCCTATATGTGAAGCAATTTCATCCAGAGACAAATTGTGATTATAGTTTTCATGTATATATTGCATGATTAACTGCACTCTTTTCTGTGCAACTTCATCAACTGTCTGTACATCTCCTTTATCAGATAACTTTACATTTTCATAAAAAGTCAGCCATAAATCCTGCATCAATGCCAAAGTAGCAAGTTCTCTTATTTTCTCATTTCCCTGTATTTCCATTATTTTTATCATAGTTTGTATAATCTTTGTCTGCCATAGTTCATCAGTCTGAAAACGCTGGAAATATATATTCGATGAAATGATTGGCAAGATATATTTCTTATAGATCAGGCTGTTCTCCGGTGCAATAAATTCCGGCATACATACAAAGTTAGGAATGATACCACCTGATGGTGCGTAAAAGCGGTGCAATATTTTAGAATTAATAAAAATTGCTTCTCCTTCTGACAATATAATCTGTTTTTCTCCTATTCCGCATGTAACTTCTCCGGACTCCACATATAAAAACTCAAATTCTCTGTGCCAGTGCCACTCAATACAATGAAAATCAAACAATTCCAGATTATCATAATAATACTGGAATGGATAGTCACTACTTCCATGCTGTTTAATTTCCATGAACTCCTCGTCTGTAAGTATCTTATTATATATTTTATTATAATCCATCTCCATATCACATTCTTTCTTTTTTACGATATTATACAGTATTTCTACAATTTAATTCAATGTATATATCTAATATTTGCTATATAATCAAGCAAAAAAAGAAAAGAGGTATTCTTATGATTTTTAAATTGGGGAATTCTATAAAAAAAGCTGACTACCATAAGACAAAACTTGCCTGTTATATGGGCTTTATCACACAGGCTATTGCTGCAAACTTCGCACCGCTTCTTTTTTTGAAATTTCACAGTGACTACCATATTTCTCTCGGTAACATTGCTCTGATATCCACTTTCTTCTTTTTCACACAGCTTCTGGTTGACCTGTTCTGTGCCAAATTCGTAGATCATATCGGATATCGTGTGTGCATTGTTACATCAGAAATATTTTCTGCACTGGGTCTGCTTGGACTGGCATTTTTACCTGATTTTTTACCTGATCCTTTTATTGGAATTATATGTAGTGTTATTGTTTATGCCATCGGAAGTGGTTTAATAGAAGTACTTTGCAGCCCTATTATCGAGGCCTGTCCATTTGAAAACAAAGAAGCAACTATGAGTCTGCTCCATTCCTTTTACTGTTGGGGAGCTGTTGGGACAATTTTGATTTCCAGCTTATTTTTCCTGATATTTGGAATAGACAACTGGAAATGGCTCGCCGTAATATGGGCAATCATTCCTGCAGTTAATACTTATAACTTCATGACCTGTCCTATTGAACCTCTGGTTGACAATGGTTCCGGAATGGGAATTAAGAATCTGTTTTCCAGACCATTTTTCTGGGTTGCAATATGTCTGATGATCTGTTCCGGAGCTTCTGAGCTTGCAATGGCTCAATGGGCATCTGCTTATGCAGAAGCTGCACTGGGATTGTCAAAAGCCCTGGGAGATTTAGCAGGTCCATGTATGTTTGCAGTAACAATGGGAATCAGCCGTATAATTTTTGGAAAATATGGAGAACAGTTAGATTTAATGAAGTTTATGAGTGGTTCAGGCATATTATGCGTTGTCTGTTATCTACTTGCCGCTTTGTCATCCAGCCCGATTATCGGACTTATCGGTTGTATTGCATGTGGATTTTCAGTTGGAATCATGTGGCCTGGAACAATCAGTATTTCCTCAAAAACTTTTCCAACAGGTGGAACGGCTATGTTTTCTCTTCTTGCCATGGCAGGAGATTTAGGTGGCAGCATTGGACCTGGAATTGTTGGTCGTATCACCCAGAATGCCGGAAATAATATTAGGATCGGCATGGGATTCGGACTTATTTTTCCAGTAATTCTATTGTTTATGTTATTCCTGCTGTATCGAAAAAAATCCACACAGCCCCAAATATCAAAGCATTGATGAACCATTAAAAGTAAATTTTTCAAAACCTCTGTAAGATCAATAAAGCCGATACTGGATTCAAAAGTCCCGCATCGGCTTTTTACTTTGGTTTCTTTCTTTTCCCTGTAATTTTTTCTACCTTCAAAACATATCATTGCTCCATAACAAGTAAATCTATTGTATATCATTTTTTAAGTTCATAAAAAAAATTGCTATTTTATCCAACTTTCCTTCATTATATTCTGCAAAATCCAAATAATATTTTGGAATACTTACAGCCTGAATTTCTTTTTTATATAACCATTGTCTTGTTTTAGCTTCCGGAACAAAAATAACTGCTTGATTTTCACTGGAAAAAATCTCATTATAAGTACATGCTGAACGGTCTAAAACACACTTCCAATCCATATTCTCATCCTGAAAATATCGATTTAGTTGATTCAAAAATTTCTTTGCTTTTTGCATATAAATGACATTCATAATTGGATTATAATGTTCTCCCTCTATTACAGGAATTTCCCATACCAAACAACACGTTTTCATTTATAGATCCCCCTTTACAAAATGCATAACTCCCCAATTTCCTAATCAATAAAACTTGAATTTATTTGGAAGATTTTATTATCCATTCATCAAGAAATTTCATTTGTTCATCCGTATGAAACCAATGCTCTCCATTTTTCATAATAGAAAGTGTTGAATTAGTCCTCTGTACAAATTCAAATATCGTTCCATAAGCGGTAAAATTATCTTTTTCACCATACAAAATGTGCGTTGGGATTTCCCATATAATAGGATTTTCTCTTGCATAGCAAAGATAATCCCATGAAAGAGTCTCTCCAAAGGTTGTCTGAATTTCTTTTTTCTCTTTGAGTTCATCCTCTGTAACATTTGCCCAAATCATCATATCAGCAATAAGCCTTTCCATATCTACAACGGGCGAAATAAAATATGCTTTCTCTATTTGCTGATTTGATAAGGCATTGATAGCAAAATACGCTCCAATGCTATTGGCAATTACTTCAACAGTCTTGTAGTTTCTATAAATTGAATTAAAAAGTAATGGAAATTCTTCTTTTGCTTCCCATGGAAACTGTGCAGTATAGTCGAGACCAATCACATCACAATTACTAAAGAGCGGTTTGTAATGAATAGCTTCTTCAGCATTACCACCTTTTCCATGTATATAAATAACTGCTTTATCCACAATAGTTATCCTCCACAAATTCAAATTGAACAAAATCGCTGCGCGATGGCTTGCCAAGGCTGTGGCGCAGCTTTCTTTTT
>NZ_JAJDML010000065.1:0-16135 GCF_020594215.1 Blautia sp. DFI.1.216 | reverse complement strand
TATGAACTAAGACAAAAGCTACGCTGTAATAACAAGAGGTGAGTGCTAATTTTTTTTCAACTCCTCTCCTATCTACCTCGCTGATAAATTTTTCTATCAGTCTGTTTACTTCATTCGGCTGGTCCGTATTGGAATTATGACCAGAATTCTTTATCCATATTTCTGATTTCTGCAATAAATCCTCAACACCGCCACAATAGAGAATCAACTCTTTATAAGCCTGCTGAACTTCTGGCGATAAATTCATATAAGCAAAGTACAGCTTGTTTAATCGTCTGACAGAAGTTGTCCTTACAATGTCGCCAGCAAAAGGAAGTTTCTCTTCCATCGTAATTCAGTCCTTTCTTTTTAATTTTGAATATGAAAAAAGCAGTCGATCCTAAATGAAAGACTGCTTTAAATCATATCCTTTACTACCACATTTACAGGCACTTTCCCGGCATATTCTTGTTCCAGTTCCTCTGCCAAATATGCATCGCTCATGCAGTGCATATCAGAAACACCGTCACGAATCAGCTGATAAACCTGGGAATGATAAAAGAAATCCAATGCCGCATCCAGCGAGAGCCCCTGCTGTTTAGCAAAGCATTCAATAACACGGCTATATTTTTTCTGAAGCAAAATCGGATTCGCTGTCATAATGTTTCACTCCCTTCAAAATGCAATAAAGACAATGCTTTTTCTGTGCGGAAACTTATTTGCAGATTCGGCTTTTCATAACGCAGGCGGTTGATAGCTTCCGTCTTATCAATCAGCCCGTCAAAGAACAGCTCCACAGTATTGAACACCTTATCATTGGCAACACCACCCACAACCAGGTCGTAATCGGTCGAATCTTTCCCGCTGCGGCAGTTCAAAATAAAATCCAGCCATTCTTCGGAATAAGAATCGAATTTCAGCATTTTCAGTTCAGATTCCCGGCTTTCATCGTATTCATACCGGGAAATAATACCGTCTTTCCCACGACGTTTGAACTTGCCGCACCACTTTGCAGCCTGTTCATATAGCGGCGTGGCATAAAAGCCACGCCCGAAATCCACATTGGGGCGAGAATGAGCTAAATCTGGCTTAGCAATCTCTAAAAAAGAACCATGATAGAGAATCATACTTCTACACCCCTTTCTTTCATCACGTCAAGGAGGTCATCAACAATATATTCCCTGCTCTGGGTATGCAACATTTCATATTCCGGCACAATATAGCCGTTCAAAATATTACTCTGTTCGGTAAATGCCTGATAAACACGCTCTGCATTCACACCCAGCTTTGCCGCTACATTTTCAATGCAAAAAACAGCAAACTCCAGCTCACTGGAATTTTTGATTTTTTCATCTGTCATAATCTGCAAGCCCTCCTTCGGAATCACTGTTCTCCATTTGAACGCTTTTATCTTTATTATATGCAAATGTCCGCACAATAACAATACTAAATTTACGTTCCAATAATCTTATTGAATAACTGTAACAATACGTCTTTTACGCCGGACGTATTGAATACAAGACCAACGGCTACTAAGGCAACTACCAAGAATCCGATAAGTTTGGAAAACTCACGCTTGAATCCCAAGTAGATACCGATATAACTGCAATAATGCCAGAAGTAAAATATCCGATACCTTTTCCAGCCACAATAAAATGCAGAGCAGCCAATATTATACTAATAACTATCAATGCAATTCCATATAATACTTTTTTCCACTGTATATTTAATTTCATCCGGGCACTCCTTTCCTATCTATCTCGCTGATAAATTTTTCTATAAGTCTGTTTACTTCATCCGGCTGGTCAGTATTGGAATTATGACCGGCATTCTTTATCCATTTAAGCGATAAACCTTCCCTCTGATGCCATTTCTTATTATAACTTTTTGCAGATCCCGCTTTATCCTTTTCTCCACAGATAAGTAATGCCGGACAACTGATATGATATGGCAAATCTGCTTTAATTGCCTCAGCAAGCATTCTGTACCCGAAGCCAGCGAGCCTTGCATATTCTTTATGCTCTGAGTCATAGGCCATCATCATCTTTCGCATAAGATTCTGACCATAGTCCGTCTCAGAGCACCCTCTTGAACCAGCCCTAAGAAGAGCTTTCCATGGATATATTCTATATAATGGCTCTACTCTTTCAAGAAGCCATATTTCCATTGCAGTCATATAAGACTTTTGAAGCGGTGCAGAATCAATGGAGATAAACCCCGTTATCTTATCCGGATATAATTCCATATACATTTGGGCCAGATATCCACCCATAGACTGACCGATAATGATTGGATTATAAATTTCTTCTTTTGCTAAAATTTCATAAAGCCATTCTGCCATATCAGACAGGCCGTAATTATTCGTAAATGGTCTGGATAATGCATGTGATGGTGCATCCCATACAAACACATTCTGTTTATTCTCAAAATATTCTGTCTGCTTCTCAAAAAGCCTATGGTCTGCCGTAAGTCCCGGTAAGAACACTAGAGCGTGTCTGAAAAATCATTCCCGCAATCTGCACGCCCCACTTTGCGGGATATTTCACCCGAATTCAGTTGCCGTAGCCCGCTACGGCGCCCTCATCCGGGCAAAATATCCCACAAATTGTGACGCACATCTTGCAGAAAGCCTTTTTCAGACACGCTCTAACGTAATTCTCTGTTTATCTATTATATTTACAAAATAATGGATGCAGCCACAGGGCGTCTTGTAACTGTTTTCTGTCATTTTTCGCCCCCTTTCCATAAACCATTTCCCAATGATTTATCATTTCCAGATATCATTAATATCTTCTACTTCATATATCACTCATCTTCCTCAAGTTTCTGTACTCTTCTTTTATATATTTTAGAAGATATCATTAATGCTAATAAACATAAGATTTCCACCTGCACAAACATAATAATTCCGGTTGCAATTGAACCAATAAGTTTATGGTAATTCCGATAGGAAACACTAAACCATATAATTCCTGTCAACACTGCCGCAATACTACTGACTATGACATTCGTCTTGAAATTCGGTTTCAATCTCCTGTCCCAGATTCCATTTCGGATACATGCAACCAAAAGATAAAAGGCAAGACTCATAAGTACAGCCCCTTCTCCGGCAAGATTCTTGATACTGTCATTCCCCACTATCATTTGTATTGCCATTACAATCAGCAATCCCCAAAAAGCAATCCAACATCCATTATGTTCGATTTTAAGAAGTTTTAGTTCCTGACGTTCATCTAAATTACTTTTCATCTTCCTAATTTTCATCCTCTTCATCCTCCCAGAATAAATCATCTAAACGTTTATCTAATACGCGACAAATTTTACAACACAGTTTTATTGTGGGATTATATTCTCCCTTTTCGATAGCATTTATAGTTTGCCTTGAAACACCAACAGCTTCTGCTAAGACCTTTTGCGTCATATCTTTTTCAGCCCTTGCCACTTTTATCGCAATATTTTTTGCCACTTTATGTTCACCTCCATTTATAAAGTAACATTTCTTTTCCATAATATCAATTATATTTTACTTTTTTGTCTTGTATATTAAGATAAGAATGCCCTTAATGATTAACCCATAATTGAATTTTTACTTCACGATAAGAAAATTCCCTGTCATTTTTATGTCCATAAGTACTCTTTCAGGTGTATCCAAATTGCTGAAAATGCGTTATGTAATAGCAAAATATCACAAAAATCGAATACAAATTTTGTAATGGGTTATGCGCTTAACCTTTGTAAATTCCACATTTATAATGTACCATATAATCATAATATTGCAGAAGAAGGAATGGAAATGACACAGAACAGGATTAGAATCGTAGATGTTGCAGATGCGTTAGGTCTTAGTACTGCTACTGTCTCAAAAGTGATTCACGGCAAAACAGAAAAGATTTCAGATGAAACGGTAAAACGCGTCCAGCAGGAACTTGAAAGGTCGGGATATATCCCGAATATGGCTGGCATTTTGCTTGCGAGAAATAATTCAAGAATCATCGGAGTGGTGGTAAATGACCATGAAAAGTATGAGGGCAGGGTTTTAGAGGATGGATTTGTGATGTCATCGCTGAATGCTCTTTCCCACGAGGTTAATGAAAAAGGTTATTTTCTGATGATAAAAACGACATCTGATATCAAAGAGATTCCGGTATTTGCATCCATGTGGAATATGGATGGACTGATTCTGATTGGATTTTGTGAAGCTGATTATGAAAGCCTCAGAAATCAGATGCGGATTTCGTTTGTAGTGTATGATGGCTATTTTGAAAAATGCTCAAAGGTAGTAAATCTGGTCATCAATCATTATAACGGCGGCTATCAGGCCGGAAAATATTTAAAGGAACTGGGACATAAAAAAGCATTATGCATAGCAGATAATTTCATCTGCATGGATAAAGAACGCATCGAAGGGTTTCGCAAAGCCTTTGAACCAGGAGAAACATATAGATGGGAGATACCAAAGACAGAAAGGGAAAGAATGTGCTTTTACGAGGATAAATATATGCAGCTGTTAAAAAGCAATGTTACCGCTGTTTTTGCAGTGTCCGATTTTTATGCACTTGAGTTTATGAAGTTTTTACAAGGAAAAAACATTCGGATTCCAGAGGATATCCAGATTATCGGCTTTGATGATAACATGGCAAGCAGGGAAAGTAATCCTTCCCTCTCAACGATTCATCAGGAAGCAAATTTAAGGGCGAAAGCGGCAATTGAATGTTTGGAGGCAATGCGCGATGGAGCAGAATATAAGACAGAAATCGTGTTACCGGTTGATTTAATACAAAGAGAAAGTACGAGGAAATTATAATGTCAAAGTTTATGAAATCATTGTGTAAAATAGCAATTCCTGTCACATTGCAAAGCATGCTGCAGGCATCATTTTCAATTGTTGACCAGATCATGATCGGACAGTTAGGCGAGACAAATATATCGGCAGTTGGATTATGCGGTAATTTTTCATTGATTTTTTCAGTGGTGATTGGTGCAGTAAGCACGGTTGCCGGGATATTAATTGCACAGTTTATTGGTGCACAGGAAACAGAAGAGGCATGGTGCAGTTTTGATGTGAGCCTCATCTGCGGAATTATGATATCAGCATTGTTCCTGCTTGCAGCCGGAGTTTTTTCATCGCAGATTCTTGGATTATATACGAAAGATATGAGTATTATAAATACTGGTGCGGTTTATTTTAGAATCGTAGCATTTTCTTATATTCCAATGGCTGTCAGCAATATTTTATCCTCCTGGCTGCGCTGTAAGGAATATGCCACGATACCATTTCTGGCAAGCTTTGGAGCAGTTATTGTAAACACAGGACTGAACTATCTGCTGATATTTGGAAAATTTGGATTTTCATGTATGGGAATAAAGGGTGCTGCCATTGCCACACTTATTTCGCAGTTGTTTAACCTGATATTTATTGTTATCGGATTTGTCTTATGTATCAGAAAAGATGGAGATAAACCGGTATTGTCTCTACATTTTAAAAAAATCACGATCAGAGATTATCTGATAATGATTATGCCGATTCTAATTAGTGAATTTTTATGGAGTCTCGGGCAAAATGTGGAGTCTGCTGTTTATGGACATCTTGGCACATCAAGCCTTGCAGCCTATACACTTACCGGTCCGATACAAGGGCTTATGGTAGGGGCACTTAGTGGATTGTCTGCGGCTGCCGGTGTGATAGTCGGCAAAAGACTTGGCAGGAAAGAATATGATGAGGCTTACACAGAATCAAAGAAGATTATGTATGCAGGCTTATTTGGTGCGGTAACGGTATCGGCTTTACTCATTCTTTTGGCCGGAGTATATACCGGATTATATCGTGTTGATGACAGCGTAAAAGATCTTGGAAAAACACTGCTTATCGTATTTGCCTTGTATGCTCCGGTCAAAGTGGAAAATATGATACTTGGCGGAGGCATTATAAGAAGTGGCGGTAACACCAAAATCATTATGATCATTGATATTGTTGGCACATGGTGTATCGGAATTCCACTGTGTCTGCTTGCAGCATATGTATTCAATTGGGGAATTGTTGGTGTGTATACATTGCTTACCACGGAGGAATTATTCAGGCTTGCTGTATCGTTAATTGTCTTTAAAAGGCGTAAATGGATAATTAGTTTATGCTGATTTACTTCTTGCTGGGATCCTTTCAATCACTACTGGGGATGCCGAAATGTGGAATTAACCGACATCCCCTTTAAATCATATCCTTGATTGCTTTGTGTGGAGATTTAACTGATTATCTATATCCCGTCCGACATACTGCTTTCCCCAATTACTCCCATTGTATGGAAAAACAAGATGACTGGATTTGATTTATTTCCTGTTGTTTTAAATACCACACTTCCACCTTCTGTCTATTTTTTATCTATCTACTCTCTTCCATTTTGCAACAGCATTTCTTACCCGCCAGTCAATATCCAGACGTGCTCTGCGACATTCTTTCGGATGTTTTCTTGCTGCCTGAAATGCCAGTTTCACTAAGAAGCAGCAGTCAATGCCAGTGTTCCTGTAGTAGATGCCCCGACAATTCCTATCTTCTGATCACCATGTGCTTTTAACCAATTGATTGCTTTCTCTATACGTTCCAATGGATAATTATGATGTCCATAATCTTTTTTTCCAGGTGACATTGTCATCACATTCACACCGAGTTTATGTAGCCATTTCACGGATGTATGCGCCAGATAATCCTCTGGATCATCCCCGATCATGGCAATCATTGCACAGTCTGATCCTGTTTTGCATTTCCAGTATGAACCATAAAATCCATCTGTTTCCACATCAAAATGTCTTTTCTTCATTTATCATCTCCTTAATATCGGCCACGTTTCTCCAAAACTATTATTTTGTTTGAGATATTCCGAACGATTTGAATCTTTCCTATCACATGATAAATCGGTATAAGCTTTTTCATTCCTTCAACCAGACTGACTTCCTGTTGAACAGAAAATCCCGGCACAATTCTTTGCAGTTCTGTTCCGTTCTTAACTCCCCATGTGAATTTTGCATTGCTTCCCTCTATGGATTTTTCTTTCACATGTTTTACAACAAAAGGTGACATGGTTTCGACCATTACGGTTACCTTTTTGAACGATTTTTCAATAATAGAAAACATTTTTCTGATATCTTTTTCACACAAATACATTGTAAGCCCTTCGATTATTGCCAGAACATTCTCACCGTGATAATCGATATCATCTATATAGGAATTATCCATTGCAGACTTTACAATCTGATATATCGGACCTGTTTCTGGAAGAAATTGCCGCCTTATCTTCATAGTCTCCGGCAAATCTATATTGTACCAATGCAGATATTTCCCTTTCATTCGATAACATCTGGTATCCAGTCCACATGCAATATTTATAACAACTGTATTTGCATTTTTCTCCAAATATTGCTTAACCATCCGGTCTAATACAATTGTTCTCGCAATCACACCATAAGTCATAGCGTTATCTTTATCCGCTTTGGAAAAGTCATAATCAAGCTTTTTCACAAGTTCTACTGCAATTTCGTCATTTATTTTAGCATTTTTCTTTTTTGTTTCTTTTGCTCTTGCATACAAGGTCTGTACCATCGTTTCCGGCACACCTGTCACATTCACTTTTTCTTTCATTGTCTGTCGCCTTCTACTGCTTTTTTTACTTCTTTCACCCATTCTGCACTATGGCAGCAAAACAGTTCTTCATGCTGCATGTTATGTCTTCGGATATCCGGATTTTTGAAATAAGTACAATATCTCTTTTCGTATTTTTCACCCATCTTTGTTGCATAAAACACGTGAATTGTTGTTCCCGGTACATCAATTCCATGCTGGACTTTCGTAACCAGATCAGAATAGAACTGATTATAAACACTCTGTTTCGTAATCCATGGACTTCCTCCCTTGTCAATACCAAACATATTTACAAATCCATCAATCAGTTTCTTTCTTGATTCATCTGCTTCATTTATTTTCTTTTGCATAAACTTAGGTAATTTACCCGTGTGTACCATTTTATACATAATTGGCACAATGATAGATGACTGGAGCTTTGCCATAAACGAACCTGCTTCATCCATATCACTGCTCCCAATGATGCCATGATTTATATGGATTCTTTTCCGCTGAATCAGAAGGGATACAAAACTTCCTCCAAGGGAACATCCATACGCTGCTTTAATTCTCCCACCATACTTTGTTCTGATTTCCTGCTCAATTTTTTCACATTCATCTTCCATCGAATAAAATTCTGTTTTCTCGTTTGGATCAAATCCATCATAAGAAACTGCTACCGTATAAAAATAAGAATGTAACCCATCCAGTACATGATCAAAGCTACTATACAGGCAACAGGTACCGGGAAATAAAAATATCACAGGTTTACGATTGTCTCCACTTTCATAAAATTTCATAACCGGTCTCCTTCAGGCTTTTCTGACAACACAATGCATCCTCATACCTTTGCGGATTTCAAATTTTTCTACTTTTAATCCTACTTTTCTGCAGCATTTCATGACCACATTTCTTGTTGGAACCCGAACATCTCCATGTCCGCATATATTTGCCAGAGGCATTTCCAATGTATTCATCAGCCATACCAATACTTTATTGTCACTGGTCACATCCCGCAGGATCAATCTTCCATTTGGGCGAAGACATCTTTTTACACTGTCAAAAAATGCCTGTGGATCCGGATAATGATGAAAACTCATAGAACAAATAATTGCATCAAATGAATCATTTTCAAAAGGAAAGTTCTCACAGTCTCCTACAACAAACGTTGCATTTGAAATGTTTTTCTTTTTTGCCTGTTCAATCATGGCCGGAGCCAAATCCAGACCTGTATAATGTCGGTCTGGATATTTTTCTGCTAATAAAGAAATCATCGGAGCCGGTCCACATCCAGCGTCCAATAAATCTCTAAATGGCTCTTTCTCTAATTCTTCCAAAATATCCGGATAGTCCTTCTTACACATTTCGTAAATACCCGCATGGTTACTTTCATATCTTCCTGCTGCTTTTGTAAATTCAGCAATTGACAGTTTTTTGTATTCTTTGTTTTTCATGTTGTTTTCCTCAAATCACACCTGCACCATAAACCAATATTTTCATAGAAATCCGTCCTCTTTACATTGTCCAGTAAATCGCTATTATATATGTTAGTTTTATCTAACCTTAATTTTCTAAAAAACCGTGTGAAACAAAACTGTAATTCCACACGGTTTCTTTTCTTCTGTGTTCAGTATACCACTTTTATCTGGTTTATCAACCAGATTTGTCTCAATTTGTTACGCACTGCGTAACCATTTGGAAAGACCAGTACATCGTTTTCGAAATATACGCCTGAGCATATTGTCGGCACACTAATCTCTTGGTGTTAATCCTACATACATATCTTTGTACTGTTTTGCACTCTTTTCCCAGGAAACATCTTTATCCATATCGCGGATCACCATATCATCCCAGGATTTTCTGTTCTCGAAATAGAGCGTCTTTGCTCTGTTGATCGCATCGTAAAGCAGCCCGCTTTCATATCTGTCAAATGTAAAACCGTTTCCTGTATTTTCAAACATATTATAAGGCTGAACCGTATCTTTGAGTCCTCCGGTCTCTCTTACAATCGGAACTGCACCATATCTCATGGCTATAAGCTGTGTAAGTCCACATGGTTCAAATCTTGATGGAACCAGAAGTGCATCGCATCCTGCATAAATATTGTGAGCCACATTTTCATTGTAAGCAATATATGCACAGAAATTGCCTTTATATTTGTTTTCATAATAGCGGAATGTATTTTCATACTGAGAATCACCAGTACCAAGAACAACCACCTGCGTATGTTCATCCATAATTCCCGGGATTACGTCATTTACAAGATCAAGACCTTTCTGGTTGGTGAGACGTGAAATAAGTCCGATTACCATCTTATGCTCATCTACATCCAGCCCCAGAGATTCCTGAAGAGCTTTTTTATTAATCTTTTTATTCTTTATCGCTGACTTCTCATCATAATCAGCAGCTAACAGCTTATCAGTTGCAGGATTCCAGATATCCGTATCAATACCATTCACAATTCCCAAAATCTTATTGTTGTGATATCTTAAATGCTCTGCAAGTCCCTCTCCATATTCCTCTGTCTGAATCTCCCAAGCATAGGTGTTACTTACAGTTGTAACTTTATTGCTGTAAGCGATGCCACCCTTTAACATATTGGCATCCAGCCAGTTCTGGATCATACAGTCCTTATTAAATACATAATCAGGAAGTCCTGACCAGTATTGAATCTTTTTTCTGTCATAAATACCCTGGAACTTCAGATTATGTATTGTGAGTACTGAAATTGCACGTCCTACATCTGTATCCTGAAAACAGGTTCTCAGATAAAGTGGTACTAAAGCTGCCTGCCAGTCATGACAATGCACGACATCAGGAGTCCAGTTCAGATAATTAAGGGCAGCAAGGGCAGCTTTTGCAAAATAACAGAATTTCGGAATGTCATCTATGAGATTCGTATATGGATTTCCCCAGGAGAAGAACTCATCATTATCTATAAAATCATAGACAACCCCATCCTCCTGATATTCCATAATTCCCACATAATACTGCTTTCCATCAGAGCAGAGATTCATATCAAAGGAACCCCTGTATTCCATCTTTTCCTGAAATTTCTGAGGAATACATTTGTATCTTGGAATAATGACCTTAACATCAATGTTTAATTTTGCCAGACTCTTTGGCAGGGCAGACATTACATCTCCCAATCCGCCGGTCTTAACAAATGGATAACATTCTGATCCAATGAAGGCTACACTTCTTCGCGGTCCCAGATCAGGCTGTCTCGTTGGAATGTTCTGTTCATTCTGTTCAACAGATGGCTCCTGAATAATTACGGCTTGCTTAACAGAAACATTCTCTACTGTTGGAGCAACATTCTTAACAGCTTTTTGAGGACTGTTTTTTGCACTGCTTTTTACACTGCTTTTTACACTGCTTTTTACGCTGTTTCTTGCATTGCCCTTTGTATTACTCTTTGTATTACTCTTTGCATTGCCTTTGGTACTGCTTTTGGTACTGCTTGTTTGAACTGTTTTTTTTCTCATATCATTGATCTCCCTTTTGCATTTTACAAAGTCCGAAATCTATTACGTCTTAACTAAAATGTCCTCCGGTAAGTTCCTGATAAACATTCATTTTGCAGATATTTATCATTTCCTGTTAATCTCAATTATAACACAAAATGCGCAAAGTAACTATTATTATCTGAAATGTTTCCATCACTTAACTCTTACCTGAATGATACAAGCTGGTTTATTCCTTTTCATTATATCTGCCTCTTTTATTTTACAGATACACTACATAGAAAAAGGGATCTTCCACTCAGTCAATTTGAATAAAAAACATAATCTGTTTTTATTTCACGCATTCCATAATTATCATCTCACATCTGTCATATCCAAGCTGTGAGCTGTTCAGGCACAGTGTGTAATTGCTGGCTTTTCCCCAGTTCTGATCTGTGTAAAAGTTATAATTTGTTCTTCGCCTTTTATCTGTGTCTGCCATCATTTTCACAGCTTCCTTCTCTTTTACATTGTATAAACCAGTGATACGCTTTATTTTTTCCAGCATGTCCCCATGAATAAATACATTCAGCACATCATCCCGGTCTTTCAAGATATAGTCTGCATTTCTTCCAATGATCACACAAGGCTCCTTCTCAGCCAATTCTAAAATAATATTTCTCTGTGCCTCATATACCATGTCCTCCACAGATTTTCCTGTGATATCACGACCGGAAAATGCATATGCGAACAAACCTTTTTTCGGAGATAATTCCGCATTTTCCTGAATATATTCCGGTGATAAGCCGGACTTTTCTGCAATCTGACCAATGATATTTTTATCATAATATGCAATTCCGAGTTTCTTTGCCACTTCTTCTCCGATAAAACGTCCACCGCTTCCAAATTCCCTGCTGATCGTAATAATTCTTTTTGCCATCTCTGATTCCTCCTAGTTTAAAACATCAACCCTATTTTTTCTGATTTTCTTTAAAAATACATATCCCACAAAACATGAAATTATTTCAGTAATTGGAAATGCCCACCAGATCAACGAAACTCCCATCTGACCATTTCTGACAAACAGAGAAAAGATTCCCGCCAGTGGCAGGATAATAATCAGCTGTCTCAAAAGTGAAATCACCAGTGATTCCAGGCCGCCATCCAATGCCTGGTAAATTCCCTGATAAGCAACATTAATTCCGGCAAACAAGAAACTCACTGAAATCACTCTCATCGCGGCAATAAAATATTCTCTTGACTGTCCTGCATTAAACAGCATTGCAAACGCTCCGGGGAAAATCTCCGTAATTGCAATTCCCAGAATCATTAATGCAATGGTATAAATAAGTCCATATTTGATACCATCCTGAATTCTCTTTTTGCTTCTCATTCCATAAGCAAACGCAATGATCGGAGTGATCGCATCTCGCAGACCAAAAGCAAGGAAGAGAACAAACTGCTGGACTTTATAGAACAATCCATAGGCTGTCTGTGCTGATGGATTGAACTTCAGGATCAGATTCATCACATAAACCATAATAGACATCAGAGCCTGCGCAATAATTGCCGGAAGTCCGATTGCATAGATTTCTTTTATAACACCAGCATTCGGTTTCATGTATTTCGGTCCATGCCCGAATTCCCTGTTCAGTTTCATATGAAAAATAAGCAGCAATACAGCAGAAGCAACCTGACCAATTACAGTTGCGTAAGCTGCGCCTTTCACTCCCATTTCAGGACAAGGTCCAATACCATAGATCATGATCGGATCGAGAATGATATTTACAACAGCACCAACCACCTGTCCGATTGTAGAATAAAGAGAACGACCTGTTGCCTGTAATAGCTTTTCAAATAAAGAAAAGAAAATAATACCAAAAGAAATCACACAGCATATCCGCAGATAACTGACTCCCATTTCAAGTACTTCTGCATCAACTGTCTGTGATGAAATATATGCTTTCACCCCAAAGATACCAAACATTAAACAGACCACGTAAATGATCACACCCAGGAACAGACTGTTTCCTGCTACCTTTGCAGCCTTTTCCCTGTTTCCCTGTCCAAGTGTCCTTGCAAGAAGTGCATTAGTTCCTACACCTGTTCCGATTCCTACCGCTACCATAAGCATCTGAACCGGAAATACCAGGGTGAGGGCATTTAATGCTGCTTCACTGCCTACTCTCATATTTCCTACAAATGCACTGTCTACAATGTTATAGACCGCCTGCAATGCCATGGATAAGATCATAGGGATTCCCATCTGGATCATCAGCTTATTCACCGGCATATCCTTCATCTTGTTACTTTCTGCCATCTTGTCTTTACTCCTCTCTTTTCTGCACAAAAAAAGTGCGCACCCTGTCACATAAGCTGGACTTACGCTAACAGGCTACACACTTTTTCATGGCAAATATTCTATTTTAACAAAAGAAAAACGAGTAGCATGAAACTGGATTTACGCTCATCTGCTACTCGTTCGTTATCATTATATTTCCTGTTTTCTAAAAAGTCAAACGAAATATTTTTACGATTTACATTTTACAATACGCATCAGTCTATTTTATTTTGATCGATGTAATCAATAATCGTTTTACAGATTTCCTGCTTTGGCTTTTCAAGTGCAACTCCCAGTTCCATATATAACAGATTTTCTGCTATCTGGAAATACCTTGCATCTGTAGCAGTACATTTTTTCCCTTGTGCAAGTCTTTTCTGCTTCCGCTGATAAATCATTTTTATAATAGCAACTAATGCTTCGGGGTTATTTGCTCTTACTGCTTCTTTATAATTTTGTTCCCTCATTTTTTCATTGTTTGTCCATGCTGTCGGGATATCCGGAATTCGTTTGATCAGATTCCAGGCTTCTTCTTTTGTCAGACATAATCTCAGTCTTGAATCTGAGCTTGAAACAGGAACATATATTTTGTCCTTTTCATCTTCTACTGGTTTCATCAGATAATATAACTTATCGTTTTTTTCATCCTGCGGATTCAAATATAAAATATTTTCTATTTTACAGATACCTATAACTGGTTTGCTGACAAAGTCTCCAATTTCATATTTCACAAAATCCACTCCTTGCTGACCGGCATTCTTATTCCGTAAAAGTATAACGTACAAAAGAACCCTGATTGTCTCCTGTTACTATTACAACATCTCCACTCTCGTTGCGTGTGGATTCTAGAATTGGAAATCTTCCATTTTCTTTTACATAAGCTTCCGGGCTGGCTGCTTCTGCCTCGATCAAAGTTTTTTTACTGTACTGTTCTCCTCCACACGGATTTATATCCTCAATAAAGATTTCATACTCATGCATATACAGTCCCTCCTGAAATTCATTTTATAAAAACAAGCAGCATAACTGTTGTTTTCCGACTCATTATGCTACTCGCCCTTATTTTTATTATAAAACCATTTTACTTTGATGTGAACCTCACATGACTGAAGTCACGTGCTTCCAGACGCTTTAGGCGTCAGACTGAATATCGGCGGATACGCCTGTAACTTAGGTGCGCAGTTATGCGCATTTCCCATGCCAGATATGGCAGGTTCCCACATTACAGGTAGTCCGCTGTATATCTGCCTGTATCTATGCTGCTTTTAAGAGTTCCATTTCTGAATGGAGTTTTCTCAGATCTGCATAGACGCATGAGGTTCTACGCTTTACAGGAGGGACTTTTGCCTCCAGTAAAGACCTTTCCGTTGCCGGAAGGGGTTTTAAAAGTTCCCTTATAAAATATCTCGCTCCTATATTATAGGATGCTGACAGGTCACAATTATATCGTTTTCCTGTCTGGAAAGTACAGAGGCTGTGATTTTCCCAGTCACGTGTTACCGCCCCGGAACCATCATAAGCCAGTCTGCTGGTATTCCATGCGCAGATCCTGGATACCCGCATCCCTTTCCTGTGTGCCTGATGTTCACAACACTTCTGGATATCTCTTTTTCTCCACAGGTGCAGTTTCTGCTTTTTCTTTCCCGATATCTTCCCCTGCATCTCCAGATACTCGAACACAATCACATCTGCATGGTTTTCTTCCGCATATCTCACAATCGCACCTGCAGTCTTTTTGCCCAGTTCTGTATTCAGACGTTTCATATATGCCCATCTTCCCTGTGTCTGCGCAGAGCCATGTTCCCTCTGGAATCTGCGGATCCGTCCCAATGTACGGTACATCCGGTCTTTTTCACTGGGATGATCGATAAATTTTCTTCCCAGGACAGTTCCGTCTGCCCGCATGATGGTACTGACTGCATCGGTATTGATCCCTAAGTCCACACTGCAGATGATCTGTTCTTTTACAGGTGTTTTGGTAAGTGTTACTTCTTCTGTATAGGAAAAACGCAAAAAGTACTTCTGGTGTCTCTTTTCCAGAGTTGGAGCAGATGCCTTTTTCCCTGACCAGTATTTTCTCAGATATTCCATATCTGTATGCTCCAGACGTATACAGAACCATTTCCAGTCATGACCGTCATAGAGTTTCAGGTATGCTTCGTCTTTCCCTTCCGCGCCTTCACGATACATGACATCACGGTAGAAGACCGGCATGGCGTGGTTTTCATATACAAGCTTTGGTTTCCCGCTTTTTCCGTCGGTCTTTTCCCATAGATCCAGCCGTGTTTTATAAGAGGATACTGTCCCCAGTGCATGCCGGATGACAGATCTGCGCAAATAGGAAGGCATCTTTGGAAACCGAATATCAAAATCAAAACAGGCATGGTTTTTCTTCGTGGTATGTACCAGATGTTCTGCAGCATTAAAACGTCTCTTTGCATCCGGGATTTCTGCTAATTCTTCCCATACCTGCACATAAATCCCAATCAGATAGCTGACAGCAGAACGGTAGATCTCCAGTGTCTGGCGGATCGGGATATTCTGTTTTCGTAATTCTACACCATAACTGGATATTATCTGCATTTTTATTTCTCCCTGATAACTCTTTTCTCAGATTCTGTTGTTTTTTCTACTACCTATGGCTATATTTTAGCACATATAGTGCCAGAAGTAAACATCTGTTCTTTCTTTTGGTAAAAAATTTGCGCGTCTAACTCATCACTACTACAATATATTTATGGGTAATCCCCTTACTTCCAG
>NZ_JAJDML010000064.1:0-16535 GCF_020594215.1 Blautia sp. DFI.1.216 | reverse complement strand
AAAACATTTGTTGTCAAGGTTCAGTTTTTGGCTACGAGTTTTATTTTCGTAGCAAGGTACAATAGCGTAAGACTTGGTTTTGTCTTAACAATTTCATTAAGTAATTAACTGAGATTTTTTCAGATTGAACAGATTATGTACTTTTTATTAAAAATTTTTCTATAAACTTGAAAAAAGAGAGGTGGGATACGTGATATTTCAATATTTTAATTGAAGTCATATATGCAAAGCATAGTATTTAAGAACATACAATATATTGTGCATGAAGATTGACATATACTATATCATGTGCTACTATACTGCTATAGTTAATTTTATGCGTACCCATAGGGGGAGTTTTGGATTTGTATAAATCCGAAGACTCAAGGAGAGCAGTAAGGCTGCTTATTCCGCATAAGTTGTTTATGATTGTATAAAGTGTCACTATCTGTCCTTATGGGGCAATAGCGGCACTTTTGTTTTTTCGGTAATATTATCAGGGATATGAGAATGGATAGCGAAGGAATACTTCACTTTTCATTCTTTTTTTATGTCCTAATGAAAGGCAGGATTGCCACAATCAGCTTTGGCTGTTTATGGATAAATAAATTTAAGAAAGGTGGTACACACATGAAAGAAACAAAGATTTATGCAGATGAGTTTTGCACTACATTTACAAGTACAACGGAGATGCTGGAATTTCTGGCTGAGAGGGCAAAGCAGTCCAAGTGGATTCGTAAGCCTACCAGGATGCTAAAACTGGTTCCATTGGAAAAGGAGGCAGAAACCATTGAAGAAGCCTGTGAAAAAGAACTGGAAGGAATAGTAGAGGATACAGAAAAGAATACCCAGTTGGTATTAAAAGTGAACAAGGATTTTTATCCGGTTCGTGACTGTGCTATCCATACAATTCTGAAAAGAGCCGGCATTAATGGAACAGGATTAAAGAAACTGGAGAAAGCTACTTATGCAAAGGTAGTAAACTACTGTCTTCAGGTAGCGAAAGGAGATGCCTTAATCAAGGTGGCAGATGGAAAAGTATCTGCAGTACATGGCGGTGATGATCATGATTACTGTGTACTGGATATGCAGACAATCTTCAATATGACAAGTGATTATCTGAAAGCACATTTTAAGGGAAGTACGTATCTGGAGGGATCTGGAAGTTTTGACCATTCCATTGTGTCTGCTATGTGGACTTTAGGAGGAAATCAGGAACTTTTGGATACTTATCACCAGGCTTTGGAGGATCATGGAATTGAGGATAAGAGCCTTGCTCCTGCACTGCGCCTGACTACTTCTGATGTAGCAGTAAGTGGTGTGAATCTGTATCCCATGATGCTCTCACAAACCAGTAATCGTGTCATTAACCTGGGTAGTCCTATCAAACTGTCACATGATAGAGGGGCAACCTTACAGGATTTCCGGAATAATCTGGACAAAATTTTTTCCCGTTATCAGGAAGCGGTTAAAGGAATTGTTGGTTTGATGGATATAGATATCCAAAACCCTGTAAACTGTCTGCATCTGATTATGAAGGAACTCAAAATCAATCAGAAAATCCGAAACGAAGTAGTAGAGCTTTTTGTGGGACAATATGGGGAAGAACCATGCACAGCTCATGATCTTTATTTTGCCATGCACGAAGCTGCTTTCTTTGCTGCTTGTGAAGGATTTTCTGCACCACGGATTTTAAAATTGGAAGAAGATATTGCAAAAACACTGGTCTTTGACTGGAAAGGGTTTGATGTATATGGAACGATTAAATTATAAGGAGGAAATGAGATGAATACAGCATTAAATTATCAGCCGGAAGTTCTTGTTGATACAGCAGATTTGAGCCGAGAAGATTGGTTGGATTATCGGCGTCTTGGTATTGGTGGAAGCGATGCAGCGGCAATCATGGGCTTATCCCCATTTTCGACAATCAGGGATTTGTATTTCGATAAAATTGGTGTTACGCCAGTAATCGAAGAAGAGGAAGAAAACTGGGTAGCGAAAGAAGTGGGACACCGCCTGGAAGATTTGGTTGCCATGATTTTTGCCAAGAAGACTGGACTTGAAGTTTTCCCTGTACGAAAAATGTTCCGGCATCCGCTATATCCGTTTATGTTAGCGGATGTGGATTACTTTATCCGTTTTCCAGATGGCAGCATTGGGATTTTGGAATGTAAAACCTGTAATTACAATGCAAAAGACAAATGGGCAGATGATGGGATTCCTGAAAACTATGTTTTGCAGGTTCGTCATTATCTTGCAGTCATGAATATGAATAAGGCATATATTGCTTGCCTTTATGGAAACAATGAAAATGAATTTGTTTACCGGTGTCTGGAACGAGATAGAATGGAGGAAGAAGAACTCATTGACCAGGAGAAATACTTCTGGGAGGAATATGTGGAGAAGAAAATAGAACCACCGTATTCCGGAAAGCCAGATCTCATTTTGGCTAGTATCCGGAAATATAATGGTTACGCAGACAAATCAATTCCTGAAATCAGCATATCTAGCTTGGAATCACGCAGTCTTGAAAAATATCTCAAATTATCTGAAGAAAAATCCCAATTGGAAAAGAGAAAAAAGGAGATTGAAGCGGAACAACGTGCATTGAGCGTACCGTTTGTCGAGCTTCTTGGACAAGGGTGTAAGGCAGTGATCGAGGATGGGAGTTTCCGTTACCGGATTACTTATAATCCTACGATACGCACCCAGATTGGAAAAGAAAATATGGAGAAACTGAAAAATCAGCATCCGGATATCTACGAAGAATACACAAGCACTACAGAAAGCAGGATTTTCCGGATTAAAAAGGAGGTTGCATAATGTTACAAGGAAAAAAGGCATATATTTGTTCTCCGCTGTCTGCCCCGAATCCAGAGGGAATGCAGCATAATATGGAACTGGCAAAATACTATCTCATGCAGATGAAAAGGCTGTATCATTGCCGTACTTTTGCTTCACATGCACATCTTCCGTTAATGTTGGATGACCGTATCCCAGAAGAGCGTGAGACTGCAATGCAGATTGGAGCTTTGATGCTGGATTTATGTGAAGTATTAATAATTTGTGGTTCCTGCATCAGCGAGGGAATGAGAAGAGAGATTCAGACAGCATTTGAAAAAGGAAAAGACGTTTATTGGTATGATTCCAAGATGAAATCAGGCGAATTGATGAAAGTAGAGAACTGGAGGAGCATAGACGATGAGGTGCAAATATATACGTAAGATTTTTCAAAATGAGGAAAACGGATATACGGTTGCGTTATTTTCCACGCTGGATCATGAGGTTCCTCTTTCTGCCAGAGATAAATTTTGGGCAGACAAAAAAATCATTGCGTTTACTGCAAAAGGATATGACCTGCCTCTTACGGATGAAATCGAAATAGAGATGGAAGGCGAGTGGGAGACAAATTCCCATGGAACACAATACAAGGTAGAAACTTTTTTGGAAGTTGTACCTAGAACAAGGGAAGGTATCTTAGGATACCTTTCTTGTGGTTCTTTAAAAGGAATTGGTCCCAAAACGGCAGAACGGATTGTCAATCGTTTTGGTCTGGATACCTTGGAGGTAATGGAAAAGTATCCACAGGAATTATTAAAGATTCAGGGGATATCTCAGAAAAAACTGGACCGTATTGTGGATTCTTTTGGAAAAAACAAAGTATTCCGGGAATTGATGACTTTTTTATCACCGTTTCATGTTACGCCTAAAAAAGCAAATATGATTTTTCAGAAGTTTCGGGATCAATCCGTAGAAATCATTCGGAAGCAGCCTTATATACTTTGCTCAGTCAAAGGGTTTGGTTTTCTCACTGTGGATGCCATTGCAAGGCAGTGCTGTGCTGCAACAAATGATCCTATGCGTATTTCCGGATGCGTCAGCTATGTGCTGCGGGAAGCCATGAAGCAGAACGGACATTTATATCTGGAGCAGGAAATTCTGGTAAAAGATGCATTGAAGGTTCTGAATAAAGAACTGAATCTTCAGCCGGTGACGGAAACAGAGATTTTAAAAGTGTTATATCGTCTGGTCATGCAGGACAGTATCGTGGTAGAAGAGAATAGGGTTTACATTACCCAACAGCATCAGGAAGAAGAGGATACAGCCTCTATGATTGCAAGAAAATTGCATGAGCGAATTCCAGTTCTTACGATTGAAAAGGAACTGGAGGAAGCACAGGAGGATTTAAACATAACATTATCCGAACAGCAGAAAGAAGCAGTACGTATGGTTTTTGCAAACCCGATCAGCATTATTACTGGAGGACCTGGAACCGGAAAAACAACGGTTTTGAAGATCATCTTGTATATCTATCAGAAAAAATGCGGGAATGAAGTAAAACTGATGGCACCGACTGGACGTGCCGCAAGGCGAATGGCAGAGAGTACCGGAAGTGGAGATGCAACTACGATGCACATGGCATTGGGGCTTTTTGGTGATGGTGATTATGAAGCACTTATAGATGAATTGTCCGCAGATTTTATTAATGTGGATGAGGTATCTATGGTAGATATGCACCTTGCCTATGAATTTTTTTACAAGGTAAAAGCAGGAGCCAGAGTGCTTTTGGTAGGAGATGTCCACCAGCTTCCTTCTGTAGGAGCAGGAGATGTGTTCCGGCAGCTTATCTTGTGCGGGAAAATACCGGTTACTGTTTTAAATCTGGTATATCGCCAGGGGAAGGACAGCAACATCCCCATAAATGCTCAACTTATCAATGAAGGAAAGACAAACCTGCAATGGGGGGATGATTTCCAGATGGTCGAATGTTCAGGAGCAGATGCGGCGGCACAAATTGTTAAAAATATCTATCTCAAGGAAATTCAGATGTATGGTATGGAGCAAGTACAGATACTCTCTCCATATAAAGTGAGAAGTGCAGCCGGTGTCTTGGAACTGAACCGCAGTCTGCAGGACGAGGTAAATCCCCCTGTATCCGGAAAAAGGGAGCTTCATCTTGGCGGTGAGATATTTCGGGAAGGTGACAGAATCCTTCAAAACAAGAATACAGAATTTGCCAGTAACGGAGATTTGGGTACATTGGTACAGATTGCTGAAGATGAGGACAATAACCCTCTGGTTCAAATCGTATTTACAGATGGCCGCAGGGTGAAGTATGAGGCAGAGCAGGTGGAAATGATTGAACATGCAAACGCCATAACCATACACAAAAGCCAAGGAAGCGAGTGCCAGGTGGTCATCATTCCGTGGTTAAAAGCTTTTTATCCCATGCTGAAGCGGAACATCTTTTATACGGGAATCACCAGGGCAAAACAGCGTGTTTATATTGTTGGGGAATGGAAAGCCGTTTGTCAGGCAATCCACACAGATGATACGGGAACCAGAAAGACGATGCTGGCAGTAAAAATACAACAGTATTGTGAACGGTATCAGAGACAGGAAAACAGACGGATCCCTGCAACAATTTGCAACCGGGCTGTGTAAAAAAATAGCAAAATAGTTCAATGTTGAGAATTGGCAGGTTATTACTTTATGAAGGGATGTCCTGCCGGTTCCAAAGAAAGGAGCAGGCAATGAGCGAATTATTATATAACAAGTCAAAAGCAGTAGAAGAACTGAATAAAGTGGAAGGATTTTATCCTCTGGAACTTGCCAGAGTTATTTCTAATGAAGGGCAGGAGGAACAACGGTATCTGGATGTGAAATATCGGAAGCTGTGGTTCCGTCTGGTAAATCCTACAGGCAAGATTATCAGCCGGATTGTTCACTTTACCGAAAATATGGCAGTCGTAGAAGCCAGAATTTATCTGGATAAGTGTGATCAGGAAGATAATTATATTGCAAATTCCTTTTCACAGAAGTTTCGTACAGCAGATATACAGTTTGGGGATAAATTTCTTGAAATGGCAGAAACAGCGGCAATTGGGCGAGCTTTGGCAGATGCTGGGTATGGCCTGCAATTTGCTGATGTAGGGGAAGGAAATGATCCAATGCAGGTAGATGCAGGAATTCCTGTAAATCAGGGAACACAGATGCAGACTGCGATGCCAGCACAAACCCCTGCACCAGGAATGCAGCAGACTCCCAATCAGTCAGCAGGAACCATGCCATCATTTCCGCCTCAAGCAACTCCGGGGCAGCAGATGATGGAACAGTTTTATCAAGAAGCACAAGCCAATGGAAATACGATTGGCGGGGTAACGGGTACAGGACAGATGACAAATCCGGTAATGAGTCCGGCAACTGGATCTGTACCAGTTATGCAGCAGATGCCTTCTAAGCCGCAATTTCTGGATCCCAATATGCCAGTGGAAGAACTGGTGAAATGGATGAGTTATGAGCAGGCAATACAAGTAGCCGTAACAGGACAGGGAAAATTTAGTGGAAAAACCATGGGACAGGTTGCAATAGAAAGTCCTTCCAGCTTGCAATGGTTCGCAGAACAGTATCATGGACAGAACCATTTCATACCGGCGGCAGCCAGAGTAATTCTTGCAAAGGCATAGCAAATAGCCGGCTTAACATTCTTTCCACAGCCAATAAAGGCTGTGGAAGAAAGGAGGAACCATAGAGTGTATGATATGTCAGGCTTTAGCTACGATATCACAGATGTCGTGCATTTACTGCAGCTTAGAGTACGGCATAAAAATTCTTCGTCAATGGATGTGAATTGTCCATTTTGTGGAGAAACAAAAGGGAAAATGAATGTTAATCTTCAGAAAAATGTGTTCCGTTGTAATCGGTGTGATGCTTCCGGTGGAATGCTAGAATTATACGGAAGACTGCATGGTGTTTCCAGTGCAGAGGCAAACCGACAAATCCGGGAAGCTCTGGGAAAGGGGGAATACCGGACGGATTATCAGGTAGTTCATAAAGAAGAGCCTGTAGAAATTTTCAATGCCGAGTTAGCGGATGCAGATGTCATTGACCGAACATATCAAGAAATGTTGTCGTTATTGACCTTAAATGATAAACATCAGGAAGATCTTAAAAAAAGAGGGCTGACGAAAGAACAGATCGAGATACAGAGGTATCGTAGTGTACCGTTGTTTGGAATTAAAAACATGGTACAAAAACTGTTGGAATCCGGACAGACAGTAAAAGGTGTGCCAGGATTTTATGAAGATCAAGATGGGAAATGGACAATTAATTTTACTTCTAAAAATTCTGGGATTTTGATACCGATTCGATCCATGGAAGGAAAAATACAAGGATTTCAGATACGGTTGGATCAGGTAATGGAGGGACGGAAGTATATCTGGCTTTCCAGTGTGAAATTCCAAAATGGAGTATCATCAGGGAGTCCGGTACATGTCATAGGAAGTCTGGACGCAGAACAGATCTATTTAACAGAAGGTGCATTAAAAGGTACGATAGCCCACTATTTATCTGGAGATACGTTCATTTGCGTTGCAGGTGTCAATCAGTACAGAAATTTAAAGCCAGTTTTGGAAACACTGAAAAGCAGGCATCTGCAGCACCTATATGAAGCTTATGATATGGATAAAAAAATGAAGGTATATTGTGATGGGGATTCTGAGAAATGTGATGCCTGTCAACGTAAACTAGCCACTTTTTATTGTCCGCATAAGATGCAGAAACGGCAGATTCTACAGAACGCTTGTAGAAAGGTGTATGAAATCTGTAGTGGATTGTCTATTTCCATGAGCCGTATGGTTTGGGACATGGATTCTTATGGTGAGTGGAATGGGCAGATCAAAGGAATTGATGATTATTACTATGTATTGAAAAATACGGGGTAAATATGGACCGGGCAAGTTGTCCGGTCTTATGGAAGAGGAGGATTCGATGAAACGAAAGAAAATTTACGGTATATTTATGCTTGTAGCCATTGCTGTTTTTTTATTTGCAGGAGGAAGGATATTGCAAATTTATTTGAATTATCAGGAAAGTCAAAAAGTCTATAAGCAGATGGAAGGGTTTACACAAAAGATAGAGGATCAAGACCTGTCACCAGAAGCGGTTCCAGGGGAAACAACAGGGGAGGTCGTAGAACAGGGATTCCTACAGGTGGATTTTAACAAGCTGGAAGAAATCAATCCAGATGTCATTGCATGGATTGAGATTCCTGGTTTGGAAATTAGTTATCCGGTAGTCCAGGGGAGGGATAATGACTATTATCTGCATCACCTGATTACGGGAGAAAATCATAAAAGTGGCAGTATTTTTATGGACTTTCACAACCAGGAGAATTTATCAGACAGAAATTCCATTATCTATGGGCATAATATGAAGGATGGGAGCATGTTTGGAACCCTGGATCAGTATCAGTCACAGGCACTTTATCGAAACTATCCCTGTTTTTATATGTATGTGCCAGGATATATTTATGAGTATCAGATTTTTTCCTGTTATGCAGCACCGACGGATCATCCAGCATATACTTATGATTTTCCTACTTCTGAGGACTATGAAGTTTTTCTGGAAACACTACAAAGAAGTGCTGAGTATAACACAGGGATGACAGTTACCGAGGAGGATCAGGTAGTGACCTTATCAACTTGTGTAAATACCCGAAAGGATTATCGCTATTTAGTACATGGAAAACTGAAACAGAAAATAAAAATGGAGGAATAACAGATGTTAGATTTTGAATATGCAAAGGCATTGGCAGAGGTTGTGCTGGATACAACTTGCAGCGAAAAAGAAAGAGAAGTACGGCTGGAGTGTTCAACCCAAATATTTGGCAGAGCAAATGCTTATTTAAAGAAAGGCTTCTTACCCGATGTGGTAGAGGCTTTTTTTGTGCGAAAAATGAAAGGTTTGCCACTGGTATCGACAAAGCAGGATATGCAGGATTTTTTGAAAGTCAGTACACCCCATTATTTTGGCGGGAAATTTACAGTTAGTAATATTCCGTATTATTCAGAGGAAGAAGAACTGCTACTTTGGTCAGAAACATCACTTCGTGGTCCATTGATTACAGCCGGATACGAACGCTATATGGAACTGTTTAAAAAGATTTTGCCTCAAAAGGCAGAACAGATTAATTTTTTATAAAGAGAAATAATTCGAATGAGGACTGGAAATATATGGTGGTTTAAAGATAAATGTTAAAAATTATTATATAGGAAGAAAGCATCTGTCTGTAGCAAAATGCTGCAGACAGGATATTTTTTTGAAAAAAAGTTGCTTTGTACGGAAGCTCTGCGTACAAGAGAAGTATAAAGAAAAAAAGGAGAGATGATTTTATGATAAAAAAAGTTCGGATTGCGGTAGACCATGGCAATAGAAATATGAAAACCTGTTCCCAGGTATTTACGACAGGGCTTACCATTCAGGATAAAAAGCCTGCCAGAGGGGAAAAGTTCCTGTTCTATGAGGGAAAGTATTATGTGCTGAGTGAAAATAGGATTCCTTATCAAAGAGATAAAACGCAGGATGATCGATTTTTTATCCTTACTCTATTTGCAATCGTAAAAGAGCTGGAGGAAAACCCTCAAATTCAGCCGGAGGATGTCATTCAGGTGGATCTTCCGATTGGGCTGCCACCCAAGCATTATGCAGAACTTTGTGAACGGTATGAAGCATATTTTAAAAGACAAGGGAAAATCCATGATATCAATTACTGTGGTAGGACATATCATATCACCATTGGAGAGGTAATGGCATTTCCACAGGACTATGCGGCTATGATGACTATGATTGAAAAGCTGCAGCAGATTCCCAAAGTAGTAGGAATTGATATAGGAGGATTTACTACAGACTATCTGCTGATGCGGAAAGGTAATCCGGATATGGAAGCCTGTGATTCTATGGAAAAAGGTGTGATTACCATGTATAACAAGATTATTTCCGGGATTAACAGTGAATATGATATTTTGTTAGAGGAAAGTGATATTGACAGTATCCTTCAGGGAAACACAGAGTTTTATGAAGAGGCTGTAGTCCGTATGACAGAAGGTATGGTGCAGGATTTTGTAAAGGATCTGCTGAACAGTATTCGAGAAAGAGGCATAGATACCAAAGCAGCATATACGGTATTTATTGGAGGCGGGGCAAAGCTATTGAGCCATTTTCTGGAACAATCGGACCGTCTGGGGAAATATACCTTTATTGAGGATATTTCTGCCAATGCCAAAGGATATGACAGACTGTTTCAGATTATGTAGAGGAGTGTGATAAATGTGGAGAAAAAGAATCCCTATAAATTCACACTTGGATTTGATAAAACAAAGCCGACACATGTATGTGCGGCAGAGATTTTAAATTCCGTAAGGGATAAAGCCGACTTAATCGCATCAGCAGTGGTTGCTCATATAGATGGCGGCAGTACAGAAAAAGGGGCTGTATTGAACCAAGAAGCTTTGCAGATTATGATGTTGGAATTGGTAAAGCAAGAAGTGGAAAAAGCAATGCAGAATTATTTTTCAAAACAGGAGAATGTTCAAGTGGAAGAAGAAACAGAGGAAGATGTAATAGAGAAACAGAAGATATCTGAATTTGTCCTTGCACCTGAAGTTGCCAAAAGCGTTAGAGATGCAATGAGTGCATTTAGAAATAGATAGAAAATAAAAAAGAAGCATCGGATTTTTGAGTGCTTCTTTTTTGTTGCACATTTATGCCAGTTCACAGGAACCTCACAGATTCCGCACAGGTTTCTCACAGATTTCATCCGTATAATGAAAAATCAGATATTGTCAGAAAAAAGCTTAATTGAGTGTATCCTTTTCTTTCAATGCAGAAAGAAGCCCACGCAAGGTGCGTAGGGCAATTTGCCGCTCGTCTTCAGAGCAGTTTTGCAGTTCTTTCATAATCTGATAGGTAGTAGTGTCTGGTTCTTTTCGCTCATCCTGAACAGCTGCATCAATTGAAATATCCAGAAATTGAGCAATTGGGATTAAAGTTGCAAGTTCCGGATTGCCATTACAGGTTTCAATATCCGAAATGGTTCGGGTGGACACACCGGCTTGTTCTGCAAGTTTTGCTTGTGACAGACCACGCCTTTCTCTTTCACTTCTTACCATATAGCCTAATTTTTTCTTGACGGTATCCATCAGCATCCGCATCACCTCACTTATTGTTTTATTTTATCGTAGATTGATAGTAAGAGAAACGCATTATAGTGCATGAAGATACGCAATATAATGTGAATTGCGGGGCAGGAGAACCTACAAGGGAGGAGCATCTATGTTGCAAGGAAAGACAAGGCACTTGTGTAATGATTCGTCAAAAAAATCTTGCTTTTGCAGGGGTGCCAAAAGGGTTATTTATATGCAGTATATGCGTTAATATATGAAGTCACCGTGCAGGATGATGCATGGGATAAGAAAGATGTCGAGCCAGAAGAAATGTGGTTCGGCGTTTTCTTTTACCAAAATAAAAATATCCTTCACAGATGCAGATCTCCACCTCTGAAATTTGGAAACTTATTGATTTCAAATTTCGGAGGTAGAAAATGAAAGAAGAACAAAAATATAATGGATCTAAAACAAGAAATTATTTCACTGCTTACTTGCTGGCATCTATAAGGGGAAAAAGACTTCGGTATCTGGAAAAGCAGCAGAAAATATTATTTGCAGAGGAAAATCTGGAAGATAAAGAATATACAGATGCGGATATTTCTCCAGAGGAAAGGCTGGAATTGGAACAGAAAGAACAACTGCTTATGGAAGAAGCACAGGGGATATATCCAGAGTGGAACGAAATGACGGATATAAGCCTTATAGAAGCCATGTTTTCTTTGCAGGAAGAAGAACGGAAGCTTATTTATCAGCATGTCTTTGAGGAGCGTACTTTTAAGGAGATGAGCATCTTAAATCAGATGACGGAAGAACGCTGTAAAGGTGCGTATTATTGGGCTATCCGCAAAATACGAAAGAGAATGGGAGGAAAGAAATCATGAATTTTAAAGAATTGTTATATCGGGCAAGACAAGGGGATGAAGATGCTATTCTGGAAATATTTGAAATGTACCGACCACTCTTGATTAAAAATGCCTTGGTAGATGGAATCTTTGATGAAGATCTGTACCAGGAATTGACAGCAGAATTGTTGAAGTGCATACGGTATTTTAGGGATGTAGAATAGAATTATAGGAGGTGTAGCGGTATAATCCATACACCTCCCTAGAGCATATTCTGCCATTTTTAGTAAATGGATTACATAATTATAATTGCCAATTAGGCAATAAAAAACGCAATTGAAACAAGAATACTAGACGGGATAAACTAAAATCCCCTAATATAGTAAAAAATAGTAGGAGGAAATTTCGATGGAGATGAACCAAAAAGAATGTGGAATAGTGTGCAAAGAAAATGGTACGGAGCAAATAGAAAAAGTAACAGAGGAAGAATGGAAATTATTAAAACAATATAGAAATTTGTGTGAAGAAAATAAATTAACCATCAACATTTTGATCCAGCGATTATTAGCACACGAGAAAGGCAGGGAATAAGTTGATTAAAGTGGCATTATGTGATGATATTATTGACTATAATAAAAAAATGGAGAGTTATATCGAAAAATATGGAAATGAAAATCATGTAGAAGTCAAAATTACTTCGTATGGAAGTGGCAGTCAGTTATTATTGAATTATCAGAAACGAAAGTTTGATGTTATATTTTTGGATGTGTCTATGCCTGAAATGGATGGATTTGAAACAGCAGAGGAGATTCGGAAGAGTGATACTGATGTTTCAATCGTTTTTTGTACTTCTTATTATACAATCACTAATGCAGGGAAAGGCTTTGAAGTTGCGGCAGAAGATTTTTTATCAAAACCTTTACTGTATAGAAAAGTTGAGAATATCTTAAACAAAATATATAAAAAGAAATTGTTGAATGCAGAGGAAAAATTATTTTTGAAATGTCACGATGGATTGATTACGCTGCAACTTTCCGATATAATCTATATACAAACAGAAAACAAGCTGTTGATCTTACATACAATTCATGGAGATGTGCAAAGTAGCCAAAGAATGAGTGAACTGGAGAAGCGTTTAAGCAAAAAGCAATTTTTTCGCTGTCATAATAGTTATATGGTCAATTTTGATTATGTTGAAGGGGTTAAGAAAGATAGTGTGTTAATCAAAGATAAAGTTCAGAAGTTAAAGACTATTCCAATAAGTAAATATAAGAAAGAAGAGTTCATGAGAGCATTAGCTAGATATGTGGGAAAATGGGAAAACTGAAAATCTATGTCAAAAATATGTTGATTTATACAAAGAATATTGTTGTATGGAAAAAAATGGATTATAGTCCTCATATACTAAACAGAAAGGAGAAAAAACATGGTTAATACTGAAACAACAGAAGAGTTCGTAAAAGAACTGGATTTAACAGAGGAAGAAATAGAAAGTTATACCGGATGTTCTGAAAGAACGCAGAGATGTTTAACTGATTGCCCATGGCCATTTCCAGGGGCATACATTAATGAAGCTAGTTAAAACAAAGAACCGTGTAGCCTATCGGATATGATAGTCTGTGCGGTTTCTTTTTTGGAGGAAAGTATATGTATACAATTACTTTAGAAGTAAACCAAATATGTAATTTACGTTGTACATATTGTTATCTTGGAAGAAAGACAAACCAAAAGATGTCCGAACAGATAGCATACAAAGGATTGGAAATTGCATTTTTAAATGCGGAAAATCATAGAGATCGAAGATTATGGGTGGATTTTGTAGGTGGAGAGGCACTCTTAAGTCTTTCATTTTTAAAGCATTTGGTGGATTATATAGAGGGGCAGGCATTAAAAAGAAATATTTTAGTGACATATTCTATCACGACAAATGGAACTATTTTAAATGATGAGATTTTAGCATGGCTGATTAAATATAGAATTCATTTAAAAGTAAGTATTGATGGAGATGAGGAAACCCATAATAAAAACAGAAAGAGGATTGATGGTGTTGGAAGTTATTCTAATATTATTGAAAACTGTATGTATTTCAAAGAATACGAGAAGAGAACCAAGCAATATATTCAGGCAGCACATGTTGTTACACAGAATAATTATGGGGAAACATTTGAATCTGTTTGCCATTTAGTTGAAAATCTAAATTTTAGCATAGTGGATTCTTCTATTGATGTTATGAATAGATGGACAACCGATCAGTTGGATGGTTTGGCTGATGAATGGGAAAAAGTATTACGTTACTATTTAAAAAGGAAAAAAGCAGGAAAAGCATTTCTTTGGGGACCAATTTTAGATTTGAAGAAATACGGAGAAAATAATGGAGAATCAGGATTTTGTGGTGTAGGTCTTATTCAAATATATATAAAGGTGGATGGGAGAATCTTTGGTTGTGCGGCAAATTTAGAAGATAGTGGGTGCATTGGAGATGTTGAAAATGGATTGTCTAAGGAATGTATCAAAAGATTGAGGAAAATAGGAAAAGAAGGTAATATGTGTTCAAAATGCAGCTTTGCTGTGAAGTGCCAAAGCAAAAATTGCATCATGAACAGTTTGGCATATAGTGGAACAGTAGGTGAACATAATCCTGATATGTGTTATTTTGAAAGGAAAAAGAGGAATCTATGGGAGATATATGCTCCTCAATTATAATTTTTTGAAAATAAAACTTGAAATATGGGTAAAAATACGCTATTTTTATTATAAATACCAACTTATGAAGTGACTGGTAGTAAGTGTTTTATTATATTGATGTGGTGGTGAAAATGAATATAATTAGGCGAAAGAGAAAGGAATTGGGGATTTCTCAAAAAGAATTAAGCGAAAAGTTAGGTACGAGTCAACAGACAATCAGCAGGATTGAAAAGGCAGATATTGAAAATATTCCCTGTAGCTTATTGGTGAAACTGGCAAATATATTTGACATACCAATAGATGTTTTGGTATATGGAGATAATAGTGATTTGTGTAAAAGTCAAATTGAAGAATTATGGGATGTTTTTCAAAAGTTAGATGAGATAAATAAAGCTACGTTATTGTTGATGGGAAGAAGGCTAAATGAAGCACAGATGGAAAATATGCTGAAGAAGCAGATAGGTGATATGAGTGATAAAAATAGCGATATGTGATGATGAAAAATATTTTGTAGATACAGTTGAAAAAATGCTAAAAATTTATGCAGAGAAAAATGGTAAGGACTTTTGTATAAAAAAATATACAAAGCCGTTGCAGTTAATGGAATCTTTAAAAGAAGAATTCCAAATTTTCTTTTTGGATATAGAGATGCCTGCGATGGATGGCATGGAGTTGGTGGATATTATCCGCAGACATGATGAAAAATCAATTATTCTTTATGTATCATCTCATAATGAATTTTTAGGGGTTGGATATAAGTATGATGTCCAAAATTTTATTACAAAACCAATTACACAAGTACAGATTAATTGTGAAATGAATAGAGCATTAAGAAAACTAGAGTCATATGAGCAAAAATACATAGCAGTAAAGAATGAGAAAGGATACTTTAAACTATTTCTTTCCGATATAGAATACATTGAAACCGTGAAACGAAAGGTTTTATTTCATCTACGAAATGGAAATCAGGAAGATGGATATTTTAAAATGAGAGATTTAGAAGAACGCTTGGAAAAATACTATTTTGTACGTTGTCATAATGGTATTATTGTAAATGTCGATTGTATTGAATCATTACATGATCTTACCACTACACTTTATTCCGGAGCTAAAATTTATATTACACGGTCTAGAAAACAAAACCTAATGAAAAAAATGGCAGAACGGGGAGGAAGTGTATAGTGTGTATGCACAGAGTATTATAAAGAATCTTTTTTCAATAATTAATATTTTTCTGATTACATATTTGTTGATTGATAGAAAAAACAATCAAGAGTATCGAAAGAAAAATTGGTATTCCTATGTTTTGTGCATTGGAAGTATTTTTCTGGTGCGGGTAATGGAGAATGGGGTATCCATACATATCGTTTATAATTATATTACGATTGTGATTATTGTCATGTTTATAGGACATTTTTTATTTCAACGGAATATGAAATATTGTATTTTGATAGGCAGTATTTTCTTATCTATTTCGTTATTAGGGCAATTACTAAGCAGTATTTTCCTATATCCATATAGTGGAAATAGAGTATTAGCTGAATTACCAGGAATATACCAAGTGGTGATGATGGTAATTGCAGAAAGTGTTATTATTGCCGGATGTTTGACATTAAAGAAAATTATAGAAAGAATTCCACCGCATTTATCAAGCATTAATGTGATGACAATTTTCATCCCGTTATTGCTTAATATTATAGTTATGGCAGTATGTACCGATAACCTATATAATGATAAAAAGGTAATTATTGGAAACATATGGTCAGTTATTACAATATCAATAGTTCCTATTGTTATGTTTTTAGGAACTGTCTGTAACATAGTGATTTTGGAGAACTACTTAAATGTAAAAAAAATCGAAAATGAAAAAAAGCTTCAAATAAGTGAGATGAGCTTGCAGTATGATTATTATATGAAACAATCGAAAGATATGGAAAATATCCGCAGGCTTTCCCATGATATAAAAAATCATTTGGAGGCATTGAAAGAAAATATAGAGCCAGAACAAAAAATAGAGTATATTAATGGTACACCACTTTACAAGTTTTGTGATTGATGTTTCTGATTGAAAATCAATGAATCC
>NZ_JAJDML010000063.1:0-17510 GCF_020594215.1 Blautia sp. DFI.1.216 | reverse complement strand
CATAGTCCTTTCCGTATTCTACAGGTCTATATTCGGCTGTCATTACCGATTCCCCATCTTCAATATCCTCTTTCCATAAATAGATGTTCATATCAAGACTCGTCGCATATCCCCTGTCTGTGGAGAATTTTGTCGAATAAAATGAATCATCCTTGTACATCTGCAAAAGTTCTCTTGCAAAAGTTTCTTTATCCCCGATATGTCCCCGGTTAGCAACCACTGTAATATTTTCATCTCGATTTACGGAAAATGTTCCAACTACATCCGGTTCGCCTTCCTTATGACCAGATTCAGATTTTCCATAAATACTTCCTGCAGCAATTATCAAGATCACTGCTCCTGAAATCAATGCAATTATCTTTTTCTTCATATTTTTATTTTTATTCTCCTTTTAGTTTTTTTACTGCGTAATTGATTACTTCTTCCGGTGTGGGTCTGTCTCCTTTAAGTGTCATTTTCTTCCATTCTTTCTGCACAGCCGGATCGGGATTATCAAATCCTGCATCTATGGCTATCTGCATTTCTCTGCGTACCTCTTCTGGTGTTGTGTTGTACTTTTCTGCAATCTTCTCATAAATAGTTTTCTCTCTCATTCATTTTCCTCCAATATATAAGTAGAATTATACCTTGTTCTATAGAACTAATTTAGCATATTTCTATTATCATGAAAAGACACTTTACAACTTAAAGCTGAATAAAAGGTCAAAAAAAGAAGAGCTACTCGCTCTTCCCAGTTTGTCATATCACTCTTCCAATAATGTGTGAATTACTTTGATGATTTTTTTCTGCTCTTTGATCGGAAGTTTTTCAATTTTTTCTGTCAGCTCATTGGTAACACCTGTAACTGAATGTGCCACAACATCAATCAAAAGAGTATCTGCTGAAACATCTAATGCATTTGCAATTGCAACAAAGGTATCCAATTTTGTAACTTTCAAGCCTCTCTCTATTACACTCACATGCGTTGGACTTAAATTTACTAATGCAGCCAGTTCCTCTTGCGTGAGATTTTTTGCTTCTCGTGCTGATTTGATTCGCTGTCCTACTGCTTTCAAATCCATCGTAACACCTCCTCCAGAACGAATAATCGTTCTGAATTTAGTATACTTGTGGATATCTTAAATATACAGAATCGCAAAGCCAAGTTCTAATTCTACAGAACTATATTCAAAGTTTTTCTTTGCATTTTCGTAAAAAAGCGTTATGATTGAATCAGTTAAATCAAAGGAGGTATCAAATCATGAAATCACATAAATACTGGTCCTTAGGCGCACTTTTCTGTATGTTGGGATGCATTTATTCTGGAATCAAAAAATCTATGACTGCACATAAATACTTTGCCTATTCTTCATTGCTTTGTATGGGCATGTCCATTTATTCCGGTCACAAACTGGTTTCTCCAAAGAAGAAAAAAATCACTGAATCAAATAATAGTGAGAATAGTTAAATAAAAAATTGACCTTTATTCATCAAAGACAAAGGGGCTGTAAAATAAGTCCCTAATATAAGAAACGCCAATTCCGGCAATGTCGGTTTTGGCGTTTCTTTGTATTAACTTTTCTATTTCTAAGCAAGTCTGCATCTTTGGGTATAAAAAATGGTGCATTTAATAAAGCTCGGCTAATCACGCCCGCTTAAGTTTTATGCAACTTTCGTCTGTCGTTGCTTTTTGTTGTGATATTTATAAAGATTGAATCCACATGAAATCAGTGTAAGCTCGAGAATTACATTTTTCTCGCCTCTTCGCAATAATCTTTTATACGCTTTATCCCACTTTTATACACCAAAAGTTCCCTCCGATTGAATACTTCGGTTCATTCTCAAGAGAGCACCATGTATGGATTCAAGATTTTGCAGCACTTCCTGATGGATAGCAGTTAATTCCTGATTCATTCGGATCGTTCGGTTTTTGTGTGCTCTCGGACAACATTCTTGTTTATGCTGACACCCTTCACAAGATTCACATTCGTATAATTCTTCCGTTCTTCCATATTTATTATATTTCACATGCTGTGTTCTCTTGAAGAGGAATTTTCGACCGTTTGGGCATAAGAGATTTCCATCTGCATCTTTTGCAAAGTTTACAGCACGATACGGATTCTCATGATACTTTTTGTCCGTCGTTTCTTTTTTGTACATGGTAAATTTCATGTATTTTTCCATGCCGTGTTCTTCACAATAAAGATAATTATTGTAAGAACCGTATCCGGCATCAGCAACCGGATATTTCGGATAGTGACCATATGTGCGATTGAATTTTTCCATCAAAGGCACAAAGCATTCCATATCGGATGCATATGGTTTTACGTCGATTACAGCTATGTATTCATCACAGATGGCTGCCTGTAGGTTGTATGCCGGAAGTAGCTGATCGTTTCCCATGTAATCACGCTTTAAACGCATGAAAGTTGCATCATGATCTGTTTTGGAATAACTGTTTCTTTCTTCTCCACAGGTCTCGATATGATATGCATAGGATTTCAAACGTTCCAGATATTCATGCAATTCTTCGTATTGTTTTTGTTGAATGCTTTTTCTATGACCACGTCCGGAAACGAAAGAAGTTTCATCCAGTCCAGTTGTTTCTTTGTACATCGTAAGTAATTCAGAGACATAGTCAACCGCGTACGCTTCACGCTTTTCAAATTTTATTCCGAGATATCCAAGTACTTCCAGATTCATAGCATCAATCAAGAGTGAAATCTTGTCAAAGACTTTCTGCCGGTTTTTCACACACGATTTTTTCCATACCCAGGTATATCGATTGGCATTTGCCTCAATTTTTGTCCCGTCAATGTATGTATGCTGCAGATCCACGTGATCTTTGGCAAAAATATATGAATTAATGTCTTCAAATATCTGCTCGATAGAATCGGTTAGTTCGTTTCGGATTAAGTTTCCAAATGTAGCAAAAGAAGGTGTTTTCATGCCATCAAGAAGATACATGTAACGAATGTCATTACGGCAGAGCTTTTCTATTTCTCGTAAGGAGCAGATGCCGTTTTCCATAAAGGCAAAAAGTATTACTTTAATGAGTTTTTGAGCATCACATCTTGGGCGACCTGTTTTATAGCCTTTCTCTACAAAATATCTGGATAGGTCAATGTGATCCATAACCTCACAAAAAGTGTATACCGGATCGGAAATATCGATCAATTTTTCGATTTCTAATGGTAATTTCAGCTGACGCATAGTATAATTACCATTGGTATTGTTATTTAGTAGCATAATTAATTATACCAAAAAATCGCTCAGACCTCACGGTCTGGGCGATTTTTCTGTCAGGGGAGTTTTTTTACAGCCCCCCCTTTCCGCACCCTAACTACCCAAAGAGGTGACAAACTACCAAGATTTTCAAAAAAGCACAAAAAAAGTCCGCACAAAAGATACACTTGTACGAACTTTTAAAGCTATAAAGTATTTAAATGTAAAGAGGTTATGAAGAAATTGGAAAATTGGTTTTTAGTAAATCCAAAAAATCCCATGATGTCTTTTCTATAACATCAACTGCACCAAACTTTCTTACTTCCCATTCTATATTATTTGTAATATTCGCACTCATAATAATTGTAGGAATAGTGCTATTGTTATTTCTCAAATGTTCTAATATTTGTGTTCCTTTCCCATCTGGCAAATGATAATCAGAGCAAATATAGTCTATATTTTCCATAGAAAGTATATTTACAGCTTCTGAAATAGTATCTGCTTGATACACAATGTATGTTTTTCCTAAAATTTCACTTAATGTATTACGATAGGTTATATCATCTTCTAAAAGTAATAGGGATTTCATAATATCTTACCTCCTCGATTATCTAAAGCATATATCTTTTTTAAATTTTGAACATGAGTAAATTACGCAAAAATAATGCGTTTTTTACTCATGTCATTTATTCTATTTTGTTTATAATTTTGATTGTACGGTAAATGAAAGGAGAGATTACTATGCGTACAGTATTAAAAGTAAAAAAAATAACAAAGATTTATTCCAAAGGACAAAAACCTAGTTTATCCAAAGTTTCCTTTGATGTAGCTGAGGGAGAATTTATTGGGATTATGGGGGCATCTGGCTCTGGGAAAACAACTCTACTTAACGTACTTTCTACTATTGATAAAGCAACAAGCGGAGAAGTATATATCAATGGTGTAAATTTAAAATCTCTTAATGATACCCAATCAGCAGATTTTCGTAGAGATAATCTAGGGTTTATATTTCAAGAATATTTCTTGTTAGACAGTTTAACGATACAAGAGAATATCGCAGTACCATTAACTTTACAGAAACTATCGCCGAAGAAAATTGAAAACAAAATCAAAAGTTTAGCTGAAAGGTTTGGGATAGCTTCACAATTAGGGAAATATCCAAATGAATTGTCTGGTGGGCAAAGACAACGTGCTTCTGCGGCTAGGGCTATCGTAAAGAACCCGAGCATTTTATTTGCTGATGAACCAACAGGAGCGTTGGACTCAAATTCAGCAACCGAATTATTACATGCTCTATCCGAAGCCAACAGCGAGTTGAACACAACTATTTTAATGGTTACACATGACCCTTATGCTGCAAGTTTCGCAAACCGCATTTTAATTTTCAAAGACGGACAAATCATTCAAGAACTGAAAAAAAATAATGAACACAGACAAATCTTTTATGAACAAATTGTAGAAGAAGTTTCAAAATTAGATACCAACAGATAGGAGGAGAAAGAATGACTACTTTTTTTATGGCGATTAGAAATTTAAAGAAGAATTTCTCATTCTATTCTCTTTACTTAATTTCTGTCGCATTTGTTATCACAGTATTTTTTGCTTTTACATCTTTTTCCGTTAATACAGTTATGCTTGAAAAAATATCAACGGACGGGCGGGTAGAAATGATGTGTAAAGTTATTTCCGTATTTCTAATGATATTCGTGTTATTTTATATGACTTACTCTAACCGTTTCTTTTTACGAAGAAGAACGAAAGAATTAGGGATTTATGCTTTAATGGGGTATCGAAAAGTAACAATCCTTTCTTTATTATCTTTTGAAAATATATTGGTATGCCTTAGTGCTTCTCTTATAGGTATTATTTTCGGTGCATTTGCCCATAAAGGAATTGTGTTTCTAATTAGCAAATTACTAAATTTAGGAATTGATAATTCTGAAATTCAACTTTTTAATTTAAACGCAATCATAAAATCTGCTGTATTTGTATTTGTAGTAATACTTATACTGGTAATTTCAAACAGTAGATTTTTATATAAGACATCTTTAATGAATTTAGTACGTTATGAAAAAAGTGCAGAAAAGAAAATGAAGTTTCATAAAATCCCTGCAATCTTAGGATTTGCTATGATGTTAGGCGGATATTTTCTTGCATTGAATATTCTTTCTGGTACACAGTCATTATGGATAACCATAGGATTTTATCAAATGGGGTTAGTAACTATGTTTCTTGTTGTAATTGGAACGGTACTTTTTATAGCTTCTTTTCTGCCGTTTATAGTACAAATAAGTAAATCCAAGAAAACAAAGTTTTATACAAATATAAAAATAATTACTACTCCCAATTTTATATATCGTATTCGTTCAAATGCCAAAACACTAATCATGCTCACACTATTATCTGCTGGAACTTTGACAATATCTGCGGTTATGGCATTAACGCTTTATTATCCGATTGCCTCTGTTGAAAGAATTGCTCCGTCAGAAATAGAATTCAAGCTGGAAAACAATCTGCAAATGAAAGATATTAAAAAACTAATTCGTGATCATTCATCTGATGAAAATGGCACCTCGTTACTTATAACAGATATTTATAAAGTAACAGCTTCATCTGATAGTTTACCAGTAGAATATTCTTTAGGAGCGTCTAACGACAAAGAGAACACGGAGAACGCAATACGTGAAGAAGGATTTGAATGTATTTCATTTTCGCAATATAAAGATTTATTAGAAGCCCAAGGGAAAAAAGAAGTATTACAAGAACTTACTCCGCTAAATGACGATGAAGTAATTTTGATGAAATATCAACCAAGTAGTAATATGAAAGAAATGGGTAATCAATATACATTAAACATTAGCGGACTAGAAAAATGTGTAACTGTAAAAGATGTTTCATTAAATAATGCAATTTCTTTTGCAAACAGTATTGGTACTTTAATCGTAAGTGATAATCTATACCTGGATATAGCAAGTGCAGAACAACCGTTTTCTACTATTGTTAGCTTGAATGGAAATTCAATCAAAAATAATGAAAATTTATACGTCGCTTTATCTGATTACTTAAATGATAGTCCTTATTTACAAGGAAATTCGCACAGAATAAATGAACTTCTTTATTTAAACAGTTCGACGTTCCTTTTGATTGGTTTCCTTGTCATTTTATTTTTTATTGCGGTAGGAAGTATTCTATATTTCAACAATGTTTCATCTGTGATGGACTCAAAGGCAGACTATGAAATACTAGGAAAATTAGGCTATACACGAAACCATATAAAGAAAATAATCAAAAAACAGATACTTACATTTTTCAGTATTCCTTTTTTATTAGGGTTACTAGATTGTATATTTGCTACTATGATATATAAGGCAGGTCTTATGCAGAATATATTAGGAAATTCATTAAGCCAATATGTACCCGTTGTTATTGCTATTGTTTTGACAATTATGATTTACAGTATTTATTATTTCTTGACAGTTAGAGCCTGCTACAAGGTAGCACTAAAGTAAAGAATACCTGCAAAGTCAGTTAGATCGGTGTTATTCACCGTTTGACTGGCTTTTCTAAGTCTTTGTAATCTGCTATAATAATTGAAAAATATGACATGAGGAGTGATATGCCTTGAAGAAATTGATAATAAAATTGCTGTTTTTTTTCAATCATATCTTAGCAATTATACTTATGTGCTTCATAAATATAAGTCAGACAACATCTACAGTTAATAGTGTTATTCCACTATTACTTGCTACTGTTTTTTTAACGGATATTACCTATATTATTTCATGCAATCTTAGAAATAATAAAATTCTAAATCTCTTTGGAGGACTGTTAGTAATAGATAGCTGGTATCTTATTTCTTCTTCCAATTTTATCGCTGAAATAGAATGGTTATTTCTTTTTTTAAGCCCTATTATTATTTCGCTTTCAATTAAATTTAGTTTTTTATTTCTTTTTCAAGGTTATAAATATAAGTATAAAAAGGCGACAGACTTTGTTTTACAAGGATTTTGTATAGCAACATTATTGAGCGTGTTCTTTTCTAACCAGATATACGCAGGAATGTTTGGAATACAGTTTATAGGAAGTGTATTATGTTTCTTTTTTCTTATCATTTATCATAGAAAAAGAGTTTTGTCTGTTTTGAAAGAGGAGTGGAAAATAATATCCTTTTCCATAGTATTTACCATATTGCTATTTGGAATTTATTATATAGCAACAATAAATTTAGATGACCATATTGGAAATTTTGGAATGTATCTTACTGTATTTATTTTTTCTATGAGTGTTCATGGAATAGCACTAAAAGAAAATACTGGCATTCCTCTAACTAGCATATTTTCAGTAAAACAGATATTATCCTTTATTTTGATTAGCACATTATTACTTTATACGTCTACATCAATTTTACAGTTGCCAGTTACGTATTTTATAATTCTGATAAATGTATTGTTTACCTTGATTTTTTTAATCAATATATTTTTAGGAGAAAATCTGAAAAATGAAAGTAGTATAATGGTTCGGAACAGCAAATATGTATTTGCATTAAACCAGTTAAGAAATGAAGAAAAATTAAAAAATGATTTTGCTACTTTTTTACATGATGAAGTATTACAGGACTTATTGTCTGTAAAAAACATGATAGGGAAAAGTAATCGACCAGAAGTTCAAAGTATTATTTATGATACCTTAGACAACCTAAATGTTCACATTAGAAATCAAATGCAGGATTACCATCCTATAATTTTGAAATCTTTGACATATAAAGAAAATCTCAACAACTTAATTGAGGGAATAGCTGAAATCTTCCCAAGCAAAACTATTAAAATTTCTTTTGAATGTTCAGACGATTTATTTATAGCAGAACCCTATAATATACTTATATACAGATGGATAAAAGAATTATTGACAAATGTATATAAGCATTCCAATGGAAAACGTGCATGGATAATATTATCCGTAGAAAGAAAACTACTAAAACTTACTGTTTGCGATAACGGAACACCAACCATGTCAACCAACACATTAGGAATGGGAAAAAATACAAAACATAAAGGTCTTTCTTCAATTAGAGAACAAGTAGAAAAATTAGGTGGGTCATTTGCTTTATCGAATAATTTCCCACAAGGTTTCCGCATTGAAATTGAAATTGTAATGAATGGAGGTAATTCTTATCAATATTTTATTAGTTGACGACCATACTCTTTTTGCAAAAAGTTTGGCGATTGCATTTGAAGAATATAAGGAAATAGAAAATTTTTATACAACACAAGAAATTCCATCTTTAGAAGAAACTATAATGCAAAAAAATATAGACATTGTCTTAATGGATATAAATCTCGGAAAACTAACAGATAGTGATGGTTTAACTATTGCTGGTAATTTGATAAAAGATTTGCCAGCTCTCAAACTTGTAATTTTGACTGGTTATGATTTACCAGTATATAAGTATGAAGCCCAAAAATTAAAAATTAGTGGCTTTCTCAATAAAAATATTAGCCCTGATAAACTGTTTGAAGCTTTGCTTAAGGTACATCAAGGATATATTTGTTTCCCATCTGATAATAATATTCCTATTATTGAAGAATTAACTAATACAGAGAAAAAAATTTTGACTTTAATAAGTTGTGGTAAAAAAAGAAAAGAAATTGCAAAAGAGTTATACATAAGTGAACGAACTTTGTCCAATCATTTACAGCATATTTATGAGAAATTATCTGTTACTTCATCTGTTGAAGCTGTTACAAAAGCGATACAGATGGGTTATATTACTCCCTTATTTTAAGTATTTCCATTAAAATAGAAAAAGGCTTGCAGATCTTTGCCACAATGTCAAGTGATGAATTAAAAAAAGCTATCAAAGAAATCCTTCTTCGATAGCAGCGTATTCAACATCTATTCACATTTCCTGCCTTGCGTTCTTCGAGCTGATGAAATATAATAAGAAATGTTGTCGGAGGTGCGAATATGGACTACATGACGCTCAAAGAGGCAAGCGAAAAATGGGGCGTTTCGTCCCGACAGATAAATTATTACTGCACCGATGGACGCATCCCCGGTGCTGTCAAAATGGCCGGTGCCTGGCTGATCCCCAAGGAGGCAGAGAAGCCAAAGGACAGACGGTATAACGAAAGCAGGTGATACAGTGCTGCATATAGCAATTTGTGATGATGAAAAAGACTTTGTTCAGTATTTGACCGATTTACTGAACCAATACAGCAAGGAAACAGGACGGGACATAAAGATTACCCCGTACTATGACGGTATTGAGCTGATTGAAAAATACGATCCAACCATAGACCTGATTTTCCTTGATATTCAAATGAAGGTGGTGGACGGACTTCATGCTGCCGAGCGTATCCGGCAAATGGACGAAACCGTGGGCATTATTTTTCTCACTACTCTTACACAGTATGGGCTTGAGGGATATAAATACCATGCGACGAACTACATCATTAAGCCCATGAAATATGCCCGGCTCAAATCAGAAATGGACAAATTCGTGGAGCGCAGCCAGAAAGAAGATACCCCCTCTCTGGTGATTACCAACGATACCGGCAAATATAAGGTGCCGCTAAAATCAATTCGATATGTTGAAACATATAACCGCAATCTGATGTTCCATACCGAGCAGGAAAATATTATCTGCTATAAGAGCATGAAAGAAGTGGAACGGGAGCTTTGCGACAAAGACTTTGTGCGCTGCCATGCCAGCTACATTGTCAATCTGTTCTATGTGAAAGGCATCAAGAAGCTGGACATTGAATTGATTACAGGCGAGATCATTCCCATCAGCCAGCCGAAACGGAAAGAATTTATGGAACGGCTGACGGACTATTGGGGGGATATGCTGTAATGTGGTTATATCAAGTGCTCGACATAACAGCAACGCTGACAGAATCTTTGGGACTGTATTTATTCAGTATTTGTTTTTGCAAAGAACCACGGTATCGTGCTTCTGTAAATAGATGGCTTATAACAGGTATAAGTTTTTTGTGTGCGTATACATTGACATGGTTTTCTGAACTTGGCGCACTCAAAGCGCCTTTTCTTCTTACGATTTATCTTGTCCTTTTGAAAGTTTGTTATAGAGATTCTATCTATCAATGTGCTGTTGCTGAAGAACTGAATTATATTGCAACTACGATGCTATCGGAAAGTATTGGTATGCTGATAGCTCACTGGATTTATCAGGATCAGATGTTTGTTTTAGTAGACGGGATTTCGCTGCTTCGTTGGGAAATTTATGTGATTACATTGTCTATTCGGATTGTATCATTTTTTGTTATCTACATAATATGCAGAAAATTTCGTTATCGAATCAGCCCGAAAGATTTCTTACCGCTTACAGGTATTTTTGTTGTAGCGTTTTTGCCGTTTGTGTTTAATGCTTTCCAGCATTTGAATATGAATAAAGCGGGAGATTCCGTGCTATATGTTTTCATAACAGTTATGCCCTTTATCTTTATAACGATTTTTCTGTATGTTAAAAATATCATCTATCTCCGAGAGCAGGAGCAGCAGGACAAGATACAAATTGCACAGCTCCAACAGCAATATGCCTATTATCAGGATAAGATGAAAGATGAAGAACGGGTACGCTCCATCTACCACGACCTGAAAAATCACCTGCTTGTCATGGAAAGCAGGCAGAATACAGCAGAAACCCGGCAGATGGCCGAAACGCTCCGCTCTCAAATTGCAGACTATGAGGACTATGTGCATACAGGAAACGAGTTTCTTGACATCATTCTTAAGGATAAAGCGGCAAAAGCCCGTGAAAAGCAGATTGATTTTTCCGCAATGGTAGACTTTAATGGGATTGACTTCATGGAGCCGTTGGACATCAGTACCATTTTCGGCAATGCCATTGATAACGCGATGGAGGCCAGCGAACCGCTGCCGGAAGATCGACGATTGATTACGGTCAAGGCCGAGCGTGTTCGGGATATGCTGATTATCACGGTGGAAAACAACACCTTACAGGGAACACAGCCAGCCGAGGAAACCACAAAGAAAGACCGTTTCGTACATGGCTTTGGGATTCCCAATATCAAAAAAGCCGTTGAAAAATATGACGGACAGTGCAGTTTCCGTCAGGAGGATGGAACTTACCTTTTGAAAATCCTGATCCCGATTCCTTAACAGATTAACGCCGCTTCTTCACGAAGCGGCGTTTCTTTTTTGTGCAGACTTAGTTTTTTCGTTGTAGATGTTAGTTTACGCATTTTCCATTGTGCCTTTCTTTTGCCCGAATATAATGAAGATAAAACACAATAAAGCAAAGAGAGGTTATAGAACATGAGTATTTTAAGCACCAAACAACTGACAAAGCAATACGGCACCGCGCCGAATATTGTTAAGGCGCTGGACGGCGTGAGCATTTCCATTGAGCCGGGCGAGTTTGTTGCCATCATCGGCACATCCGGCAGCGGCAAGTCAACCCTGCTGAATATGCTGGGGGGATTAGACCGCCCCACTTCTGGCGCTGTCAGGGTAGATAATTACGAGCTGGGCAAGCTGAAAGACGAGGACTTGACTGTGTTCCGCCGCCAGCGGATCGGTTTTGTCTTTCAGAACTATAATCTGGTTCCTATTTTGAATGTGTATGAGAATATCGTTATGCCCATTCAGCTCGACGGGAAAAAGCCGGACGAAAACTTCATCAAAGAAATTGTGGCTTTACTGGGACTGGAAAAGAAGCTCTATAATATGCCCAACACGCTTTCCGGCGGTCAGCAGCAGCGCGTCGCCATTGCCAGAGCGTTAGCCAGCAAACCCGCGATTATCCTTGCCGACGAGCCGACCGGCAATCTGGACAGCAAGACCAGTGATGAAGTGATCGAACTTTTGAAAGTTACCAGCCAGAAATTCCATCAGACCATTGTAATGATTACCCATAACCCGGAAATTGCAGCACAGGCAGATCGTACCATCCGTATTGAAGATGGCAGGATCGCAGAGTAAGGCGGTGATACCATGAAAGAACAAAAAACTGTGATTCATACTCTGACAAGCCGAAGTTTCAGGAGAAATAAAGGACGAAATCTGGTTGCGGTACTGGCAATCCTTTTGACGACCATGATGTTTACCACTCTTTTTACTTTGGCGCAGAGCATGGGACAGAATATGGAAGAAATGTATCTTCGACAGGCCGGAACAAGCGCCCATGCAACGACGAAATACATTACGGACGCAGAAATTGAACAGATTGCAAGTCATCCCGATGTAGTAACCTATGGAAAGTCGATTGTGGTTGGACTTGCTGAAAACAAACAACTTACCGGACGGCAGGTAGAAATCCGCTATGCCAATAACCAATATGCAAAAGATGATTTTGCGTATCCTACTACCGGAAAAATGCCCGAAAAGGCGGATGAAATCGCACTGGATACCTTAACCATAGAGCGTTTAGGGCTGCCGCTGGAATTGGGGCAGACTGTAACTTTGGAATGGAGAAAAGATATAACTTCGCCTGACATCACAACCAGTACATTTACCCTTTGTGGCTGGTGGGAGGGTAATCTTTCTGTCTATGCGAGTATGGCGTGGGTCAGCGAGGACTTTGCTTTGGACGCCTGCAATCATGTTTCTACTCCGGCTGACGGACAGATTTGCGGTCTGCGTATGATGGGAATATCTTTTTCTGACAGTAAAAACATTGACGCTAAGACCACATCCGTTCTTGAAGAATGTAATCTGTCTGGGATCGAGTTTAGCACAAATATGACTTATACCTCTGAAATACAGCATAGTATTTTTATAGAAAACCTGCCAATGTATGGTGGGATGGTATTGGTCTTTCTGGCAGGTTTTTTGATTATTTTTAATGTGTTCCAAATTTCCGTAGCTTCGGATATTCAATTTTATGGAAAATTGAAAACGCTGGGCATGACAAAAAAGCAAATTAAAAAACTGATTTATGGCCAAGGCAACCGATTATCCTTGATCGCTATTCCAGCAGGTTTGATTGTTGGTTATCTTTTAGGAATTGTACTGGTTCCAGCTCTCATTACAACTACGGACATAAAGCCTGATGTTTCAGCAAATCCCGTTATCTTTATTGGTTCAGCTCTGTTTTCTTATATCACAGTAGTTATATCCTGTATGCTTCCTGCTCGTTTGGCTGGAAAAGTGTCACCCATGGAGGCATTGCGCTATACGGATGCTGACCCAAACTATAAAAAGAAAGCTAAAAAATCAAAAGGTGGAGCTTCACTCTATGAAATGGCATTGGCAAATTTGTGGCGTAACCGAAAACGGACAGTTATGGTAATCTGTTCTCTTACGCTGGGCCTTGTGCTAATGAGTTTCTTCTATGCAAAAAACGCCAGCTTTGATGTGGAAAAATACCTGATGGATCTGACCGTGGCTGATTATGAAATAGATGATGCGACCAACAATATTTCCAGCGGATATGATCCGGCGAGCCAGACGATCAATGATGAACTGCTTTCTGATATTGAGGCTTTGGGAACCGTTGAACAAACAGGACGGTTATATTCAAGACAAGTAAACTTTACGATAAATGAACAGACGCGAAACAACCTGAAAACATATTATACCGAGGAACGGCTGGCAGAGTTTGCGTCCTATGACCCAACTTTCCCTGCATGGAAAGAGGGGTTTGATCTTGCGCTGGCGGGCGAAAGCGGTAACTATACGGTCTATGGTGCAGACGGAATTATATTGGAGGCAGCCACCAACGACAATTACCTTTTATCTGGCACTTATGATGCAGATAAATTTGCATCGGGTAATTATTGTCTGGCAATCGGCCCGGCGATTGAAGCCGGAAACGATATTCCAACCTATTCTGTTGGGGAAAAAATCAAAATATCAGACAGGGAGTTTGAGGTTATGGCTGTGTTAATACCATTGCAACCAATGGTAGATGGCACCCACCCTGTCTTTGATTTACCGCTTGTACTACCGGCAGATACCTTTCAAGAACTATGGCCGGAGAACCATCTTAGAAAATATTATTTCAATATTGCAGATGAAAATATGGGCGAAGCCTACTCACTATTGAAAGATTATCAACAAGGCAGCTCGGTTGGCATGAATGTGGTTTCTCGACAAACCATGATAGAGCAATACGAAGCAGAAACCCGTGCTGCTGCTGTTATGGGATATGCAGTCAGCATTATTATTGCACTTGTTGGTGTCCTAAACTTTATAAACAGTATGGTAACAGCCATTATCACAAGAAAACGAGAATTTGCAATGATTCAAAGTATCGGAATGACAAAACGACAACTACGGAAAATGCTCATGTTTGAAGGACTTTATTATGCAGGTATGACTTTGCTTGCTTCCTATGTGTTGGGTTCATTAACAGTAGGTGTCATTGTTCGAGCATTGGTAGCCGGAGGCTATTCCACATTCCATTTCACGCTGTTGCCGCTGGTAATCTGTACGCCGATCTTGATTGTATTTGCAATCGTGATTCCCTATATCTGCTTTAAGAATTTGGAGAAGCAAAGTATTGTGGAAAGGCTGCGGGCAACTGATTGATGTGTTCTGATATACGGCCAGTGTCGGTTACACTGGCCGTATGAAAAAGGGGCCTGAAATGAAAGAGTACACGCTAATTATCAAGGGAGAAATGGATTTTATCATCTTATCTCCGCAGGTGCTTTCTTCCCTGATTACTCAAATCCATAACAGCCCGGAGCGAAAAGTTGTGGTAAGTATTGAGAGCATCATGCCACCAAAGTTTACCGACTATCTGCTTCGGGTAATCAATAGCAACCGCTTTAGCAATGAACGGTTCCGCTATCGCTACATTTTAGAAAATCCTGTTACAAAGAAAGGGATGTATGAGATTTTACGGCAACAGCTTTCCCGCACCAATACGGAGCGATTTCCTTGTTTTCAGACCATACAATTGACCGACACTTTCCAGGGTAATGTGGAGCTGGACATGGAGTGCAACGATCTGTTCTTTTGGGCTTGCAAAGATACAGCAGCAAAGTTTGTTTACACGTTCCCGGATGGACGGGAGGAAACACTGGTGATTGAATACTGAATGAGAAAAGGGGCTGTAAAATAAGTCCCTAATATAAGAAACGCCAATTCCGGCAAATGTCGGTTTTGGCGTTTCTTTTTATTAACTTTTCTATTTCTAAGCAAGTCTGCATCTTTGGGTATAAAAAATGGTGCATTTAATAAAGCTCGGCTAATCACGCCCGCTTAAGTTTTATGCAACTTTCGTCTGTCGTTGCTTTTTGTTGTGATATTTATAAAGATTGAATCCACATGAAATCAGTGTAAGCTCGAGAATTACATTTTTCTCGCCTCTTCGCAATAATCTTTTATACGCTTTATCCCACTTTTATACACCAAAAGTTCCCTCCGATTGAATACTTCGGTTCATTCTCAAGAGAGCACCATGTATGGATTCAAGATTTTGCAGCACTTCCTGATGGATAGCAGTTAATTCCTGATTCATTCGGATCGTTCGGTTTTTGTGTGCTCTCGGACAACATTCTTGTTTATGCTGACACCCTTCACAAGATTCACATTCGTATAATTCTTCCGTTCTTCCATATTTATTATATTTCACATGCTGTGTTCTCTTGAAGAGGAATTTTCGACCGTTTGGGCATAAGAGATTTCCATCTGCATCTTTTGCAAAGTTTACAGCACGATACGGATTCTCATGATACTTTTTGTCCGTCGTTTCTTTTTTGTACATGGTAAATTTCATGTATTTTTCCATGCCGTGTTCTTCACAATAAAGATAATTATTGTAAGAACCGTATCCGGCATCAGCAACCGGATATTTCGGATAGTGACCATATGTGCGATTGAATTTTTCCATCAAAGGCACAAAGCATTCCATATCGGATGCATATGGTTTTACGTCGATTACAGCTATGTATTCATCACAGATGGCTGCCTGTAGGTTGTATGCCGGAAGTAGCTGATCGTTTCCCATGTAATCACGCTTTAAACGCATGAAAGTTGCATCATGATCTGTTTTGGAATAACTGTTTCTTTCTTCTCCACAGGTCTCGATATGATATGCATAGGATTTCAAACGTTCCAGATATTCATGCAATTCTTCGTATTGTTTTTGTTGAATGCTTTTTCTATGACCACGTCCGGAAACGAAAGAAGTTTCATCCAGTCCAGTTGTTTCTTTGTACATCGTAAGTAATTCAGAGACATAGTCAACCGCGTACGCTTCACGCTTTTCAAATTTTATTCCGAGATATCCAAGTACTTCCAGATTCATAGCATCAATCAAGAGTGAAATCTTGTCAAAGACTTTCTGCCGGTTTTTCACACACGATTTTTTCCATACCCAGGTATATCGATTGGCATTTGCCTCAATTTTTGTCCCGTCAATGTATGTATGCTGCAGATCCACGTGATCTTTGGCAAAAATATATGAATTAATGTCTTCAAATATCTGCTCGATAGAATCGGTTAGTTCGTTTCGGATTAAGTTTCCAAATGTAGCAAAAGAAGGTGTTTTCATGCCATCAAGAAGATACATGTAACGAATGTCATTACGGCAGAGCTTTTCTATTTCTCGTAAGGAGCAGATGCCGTTTTCCATAAAGGCAAAAAGTATTACTTTAATGAGTTTTTGAGCATCACATCTTGGGCGACCTGTTTTATAGCCTTTCTCTACAAAATATCTGGATAGGTCAATGTGATCCATAACCTCACAAAAAGTGTATACCGGATCGGAAATATCGATCAATTTTTCGATTTCTAATGGTAATTTCAGCTGACGCATAGTATAATTACCATTGGTATTGTTATTTAGTAGCATAATTAATTATACCAAAAAATCGCTCAGACCTCACGGTCTGGGCGATTTTTCTGTCAGGGGAGTTTTTTTACAGCCCCTTTCTTTATCTTTAAGCCATTGAGATACAATACTGTCCAATCAGCTTCATCCAACTATTATATTTATTCTTTTCACACACCTTTCGGCAAATTTCATTTTCCATCAATACACAGAACATCTTATCATAATCAAATGCCCAGACAGCACCATTCACATGGTTTTCCACTGCTTTCTGATCTATGCTTTTCAAGCGTGTGACCATTTTTTCAATTTCTCCATTTCCCAAGTTACCGATATTTTTGCAGATAAACCGAAAGAAATTCAACGTTGCATATTCATCATGCCAATGGAACTCTTCTGGATTGTTTTTAATTTTACTGGCTCTCAGCTGTTCTTTGATTATCTGAGCAGCTACACCTTTCATCGAATCTTCGTATCTCATATTATTCACCTACTCTTCCTCAACGCCCAGTGACGGTTTAAATCTTTTATCCTTTGCCTG
>NZ_JAJDML010000062.1:0-17985 GCF_020594215.1 Blautia sp. DFI.1.216 | reverse complement strand
CTTTGCGGTTTTACAGGTTTTCACATAATCTATTTGAAGTAGCACAATAGGTTAAGTTAATGACATTGATTCTCTCCGTTCTCAGCAACACTCCTCGCGGCATGTCTTACAGGATTGGCAATCGGATATTCGCGATTGAAGCATGGGATTTACTTACAGCAATTCTATAATTTTGTCAAAAGGTCAAAATAATGCACAAATTCGTCAAAATATCGAAAGTATTTTCTCTATAAAGTATTTATTATATATTTATACAATACAACTATACACAAATTCTAAATTATCAGGGGCAAAAGATATTTACAGCAATCCTTGTAAATAACGCATATTGAGAGGATTGCTATAGTCAGCTCACATAATTCTCACTCAAATCAAACGTACTAAAATATAATATTATCAGGAGGTCTTTACAATGGAAAAAAGATGGTGGAAAGAAAGCGTCGTATATCAGATTTATCCTCGCAGCTTCTGCGACAGCAACGGAGACGGAATCGGTGATCTTAACGGTATCACCGGCAAACTTGACTATTTAAAAGAGCTTGGAATTGACGTAATCTGGCTCTCTCCGGTTTACAAATCACCAAATGATGACAACGGATATGATATCAGTGATTATCAGGCGATCATGGACGAATTCGGAACCATGGAAGACTTCGACCGTATGCTTGCCACAGCTCACGAAAAAGGCATCAAAATCATGATGGACCTGGTTGTAAACCATACCTCTGATGAACACAAATGGTTCATCGAGAGCCGCAAATCCACGGACAATCCTTACAGAGATTACTACATCTGGCGTCCTGCAAAAGAAGACGGAAGCCTTCCGAACAACTGGGGTTCCTGCTTCTCCGGTCCTGCATGGGAATACGACAAGACAACAGATATGTATTTCCTGCACCTGTTCTCCAAGAAACAGCCTGATCTGAACTGGGACAATCCAGCTGTACGTCAGGATGTTTTCGATATGATGAACTGGTGGCTGAAAAAGGGCGTTGACGGATTCCGTATGGATGTTATCAGCCTTATCTCCAAAGAGCCGGGGCTTCCTGACAAAGAACCTGGAATTAACGGCTATGCAACCTTCAATGTATCCGCAAACGGTCCTCATGTACATGAATACCTTCAGGAAATGCGTCAGAAAGCACTGAATAATGCTGACACGATCACTGTAGGCGAATGCTCAGGTGTTACTCTGGAAGAGGCAAAGAAATATGCAAGAAGCGATGAAAAAGAGCTGAACATGGTATTCCAGTTCGAGCATATGGATGTTGACAGCGATGAAAAAGCCGGCAAATGGACAACCAGAAAGATGGATCTGCGCAACCTGAAAAAAATCCTTACACGCTGGCAGAAAGGTCTTCAGGATATTGCATGGAACAGTCTCTACTGGGAAAATCATGACCAGCCAAGAAGCGTTTCCCGTTTCGGCAATGACAGTGACGAATACAGAGAAATCTCTGCAAAAATGCTTGCAACATGTATCCATATGATGCAGGGTACACCTTATGTATATCAGGGTGAGGAACTGGGTATGACAAACTGCCCGTTTAACACTCTTGACAACTTCCGCGACCTTGAAAGTATCAATGCTTTCCACGAATTAACCGAACAGGGTAAGATGACCGAAGAGGACATGATGGCAGCAATCGGTTATAAGGGACGTGACAATGCAAGAACCCCTATGCAGTGGGACGACAGTGCTTACGCAGGTTTCTCCACAGCTAACCCCTGGATTATGGTAAACCCGAACTACACTAAAATCAATGCCAAAGATCAGGTTAACCGCGAAGATTCCGTATTCAAATATTATCAGAAACTGATCAAGCTCCGCCATGAAAGTGAACTGATCGTATACGGTACCTATGATCTGATCCTTGATGATGACAAGGATATCTACGCTTATATCCGTACACTTGGCGATAAAAAACTGATCGTATACTGCAATTTCAGCGAGAATACACGTGAAGTAGAGCTTCCTGAAGAATTTACAAACGGAAAAGTTCTTATCTCCAATTACATTGATGCAAAAGTAAACCATAAAATCACTCTCAGACCTTACGAAGCAATCGTAATCCAGAAATAATATTCCGTGCAGGGCTGTTGTCAGATATTTTTTGACGACAGCCTTATATTTTGCATTTTTTAATTATTATCGTTCTCTCCCAAATGACTTATGAGCAACAGTTACAATTTTCTTTTATTTTATTCAAACTTTTTTGTGCAACACTTGCATTTTCATGTCCCAATGTGATAATATATTTATATATTTTTGTATTGAGGTGAATCTCACATGATAACAATTAAAGAAATGGCAGAGATGCTTGGAATCAGTACCACCACAGTATCAAATGTCATTAATGGAAAAACCAGCGAAGTTTCTCAGAAAACTGCTGAGAAAGTTCAGAAACTTCTGGACGAATATGATTACGTCCCAAATATAAATGCAAAAAATCTCGCACAGAACCATTCCAGACTCATCGGAATTGTATTAAAAAGGCGAAAGGATAAATACGAGAATATCTTCACAGATCCATTTCACGGCGAACTGCTGGGAGCTCTGGAATCTGCTATTCGTGAGCAGGGGTATTATATGATGATCTATATTTCTGAAGATATTGAAGAAATTGTGCGCAATATAGTAGGCTGGAACACTGAAGGACTGATTCTCATCGGTATGCTCCACGACGATTATCTCAAAATCAGAAGTAAGTACAAAAAACCTGCTGTCCTTATCGACAGTTACACTCCAAAGAATATTGCCAGATACGTTAATATCGGTCTTGACGATGAAGAGGGCGGATACCTGATGACAAAGTATCTTCTTGACTGCGGTCACAGAAAAATCGCATTTCTTGCCGACAATATGGAAGGTGTAGACTATATCCGATACACCGGGCATCAGCGGGCACTTCAGGAATACGGACTGGATATTGATCTGGATAATCTGATTGTGATCCGCCCTTCCAAATATGAACGTCAGGGAAGTATGGAGGAGATTTATGCAGTTGCACACAAGTTCACTGCCTTTATGTGTTGTTCCGATTATTACGCAGTTACCCTGATGAAATATCTCAAAGAAAAGGGAATCCGCTTTCCGGAAGATCTCTCCATCACCGGATTTGACGACAATCTGTATGCGCAGCTTGCTTGTCCTTCACTTACCACTATTCACCAGGATATCTTTTCGCGCGGAACCATTGCCGCAGAATATCTGTTCAAAATGATTGATGGCTGGAATCCAAAAACAACGAACCTTTCTCTTCCGGTCAGACTTGTAGTACGTGACAGCGTAAAGCTTCTGAATCCCCCTGAAGATGATTCCTCCGATGACGGTTCAGCTTTATAAGGCACTCAGGGATATCTGTCGCGGGATTTCACGCTCTGATGAGCCGGGAGCAATATGCATTATTTACGAGGATTGCTATGAGAAGATTGCTATAATTCATAGATACAAAAAGAACGGAAATCCAGGTACATATCATACCTGGATTTCCGTTCTTTTTTCGTTACTGTTCACTCCGTTCTCAGTAACCTTTTTTCTTCTGCTACATCTCAATAACAAGGAACTGATAACCCTGCAGTTCAATCTTATTTCCATCCATAGCTACATTGTCATAGTTATTGATCAGAACCTTCTTACACTCTCCTGCAAGTTCAATGGTCTGTGGCTCTTTCTGGTAATTACCAACTACAAGAAGAGTCTTATCCCCTTTACGATAGTATGCCATCAGATTATGTACATCTTCCCATACAGGTTCCAGTTCTCCGTAAACAACAGTCTCTTTGTATTCCGGATCCTTACGCAGTGCGATAAGTTTCTTATAGAAACTTCTCACAGATTCCGGATCATTCATCTGGCTCTCTGCATTGATCTTTGTATAATTCGCATTGACCTTCAGCCATGGTTTACCTGTCGTAAATCCTGCATTCTCACCATCTGTCCACTGCATCGGTGTTCTGGCATTATCGCGGCTGAATCTGGAAACAGCTTTCAGCGCTTCCTCAGGTGTACATCCTGCTTCCAGAGCTACCTTGTACTCATCCAGACTGGAAATATCATCTACCTGATCGATAGATTCAAACTTCACATTCTCCATACCAAGTTCCTGTCCCTGGTAGATAAACGGAAGTCCGCGAAGCATAAAGTTCAGACCGCCAAGCATTTTCTTACTTGCGTCACAGCAGTCACCTTCCGGGATATATCTGCTGACACCACGAGGCTCGTCATGATTTTCAATAATATTGGAAACAAATCCGATATCGCCAATTTTTCTCTGTGTTGTAAAGCAACATTTCTTGTAGGCATCCGGAGTAATCTGTTTGCAGTCATACCATCCCTTGTCAGATGCCCCCCAGATAGTCTCTTCGAAGTCAAACATACTGGAGAAATATCCATTATCGCCGATGAAATCCGGAATCTCTTCATCCTTCTCATCGAAAACTTCACCGACAGAGAATGCATCGTATTTCTTAAAGGTGCGGTCTCTCATCTCGCCAAGGAAGTCGCCGATTCCCTTTGCTTCTTTCAGCATCTTCCTGATACTGCAAAGACCGTCTTCACGATCCGGCTCATAGTCATGCATCGGAAGTGCTTTCTTGATATTGATAATCGCATCAATACGGAATCCACCAAGACCTTTATCCAGCCACCAGTTGATATTCTTATAAACTTCTTCCCTTACTTCCGGGTTCTCCCAGTTCAGATCGGGCTGTTTCTTATGGAAAACATGCAGATACTGTTTATTTGTTCCGGGAAGATCTTCCCATACAGGTCCGCCGAAATAAGAACGCCAGTTAGTTGGAAGTTCTCCTTCTTTCTTGTCACGCAGATAGAAGAAATTACCATATTTACCATCCGGATCCTCACATGCTTTTTTAAACCATTCATGTTCATCAGAACAATGGTTTACAACAAGATCCATCAGAATGTACATATCTCTCTTCTTAGCCTCAGCAATCAGTTCATCCATATCTGCCATGGTTCCGAAGCGAGGATCAATATCATAATAATCTGAAATATCATATCCCTGATCAGCTAACGGAGAGCGGTAGCAGGGGGAAAGCCAGATAATATCAACTCCCAGATCTTTCAAATAGTCAAGCTTCTCAATAACACCTCTCAGATCTCCAATTCCATCTCCATTGGTATCATAAAAACTCTTCGGGTAAATCTGATAAGCAACCTTTTCATTCCACCATTTCTTTACCATTGTAAAAATCCTCCTGTGTTTTTTATTAACCGACGCTATTATCTGCTTTTTTCCCGGTATTATACCCTCTCACCTTTAGCGTCTAAGTTCTCTGTTCTATTTAAAAATAATTATATCAACATCCACTCCTTCTGTCTTATATTTTTTTGATAAAAAAATACATAATTTTGACTTTTTATATTACCAGCATTCTCTGTAATACAAAAATCAGATAAGTAAACTTTTATTCTCATTACCATAAGCTTACTTATCTGATCGTTATTTACTGTGTTTCTTTTAGTAAATGTCTGCGGTACTGCAGTGGTGTTGTTGATGTATATTTCCTGAACTCCCTGAGAAAGTTTCCCAGATTATTATATCCACATTCCAGACAGATTTCCGTAACTGTCAGATCTGATTCTTTCAGATAATGGATTGCTTTCTTAATCCTGTACTCGTTCACATATTCCATAGGCGAACGTCCGATAACTTTCTTAAAGAATCTGCAAAAATACTGTTCATTCATTCCAATCAGATCCGCCAGATCACGAATATATATCTTCTCTTTATAGTTCTCCTGAATATAGGTCAGAGTGGTCTTGATCGTCTCAATCCGACGGTCATGATTCTTCTCCGTTACCTCAAACAGATTATTCGCAGACAGAACTGCCAGAATCCGAAGCAGCGCTGATTTGATAAACAACTGTCGGGTGATATCATCCGTAACCGCCTCGCCGTCATAATAATTCTCCCGGAAAGAATCTCCGCCAAATACATTACGGATTTCTTCATAAGATTTTCTTACCGGTTCAAATGCCGGTTCATTCTTTCGCAGACATCTCGGAAACTGGATACTGCCATTTTGCACCGGCTGGATCAGATTAGTCTGAATCTGATCCAGAGCATATGCAGAGCTTAGCATATCCATATGAAAAACCACCGCATTTTCCACACAGCCGCCGTTTTTTTCAACAGAAATACTGTGCAGTTCCCCGGGATTAATAAAATAAAAACATTCCTCCGAAATTTCAAAACGCTCCATATTGATTTCCAGGCAGAACTCTCCACCCGAAAAATAAAGCAGTTCTACTTCTTCATGCCAGTGGTGCTTCACCATATTTCCTCTTATCCTGGTTCCTGTCTGATAAAATGCACAGGGAAAGTCCTGCGTGCCATGGACACGTATTTCCTTTAAAGTTGATGGTTGTTGATTCTGCATGAAGCTGCCTCCTGTTGTCATTGTTATTGTTATTATAAATCCGGCATCAAAAATCCGCAACTAAAAAGGACATCCGAAGATGCCTTTTTAATAGTAAGTATTTATACAATTTTGTGCCTGCTCAAAGAAACTGTCCTCTTCACATTGTCCAAGAACATATCCCTGAAACAGTTTTCCCATATCTGAGACAGCTCCCATGGAATTTTCACATAACGGACGTGCATTCAGTGTATATTCCCGGAGATATTTCCGTACCATATCTATTCCTTCCAGATCAATATCTTCATTTTCGATCACATCCACTCTGGCAGGATAACTTTTCATTATTTTTGCATATTCAGTACTACCTTCATAACTGGCTGTATACTGAAGAAATCTGAAAGCTGCATCTTTATTTTCTGAAGCATTGTTCAGAACATACTGCCAGGTTGCAATATTAGTGGATTTTTTCTCATGAAACATGGGAAGCGGTGCCATATGTATTTTATTTTTCCCATATACATCAGCATCAAGAAATGTACCCAGAGCCCCCGTATACATAAAAACACATCCATATTTTCCCCTGATAAATTTCTCTTCCATCTGCTCATACTGATCCACAAACTGTGCAGGAGATGTAATTTTCTCATCCAGCATACTCTTCATATATCTGGCTGCATCTTGGGTTTTCGAATCAGTCCAGTCGAAATAATCGCCACCCCAGAAATTAACAAATTGTGCAAGACTGTTATAAACATGTGTATTTTCCCATGCATCTCCATAAGCGTACTGATCTGAATTTTTCAAACTCTTCTGTAGAATATCAAAATCACCGGTATCCTTTATCTCATCGAGTCCTGCCTGTTTCAGCAGTTCCTGATTTACCCAGAACATCATAATGTCCATCTGAAAAGGGACAGAATATATATGTCCATTCTCTTCACAGATGCTTTCCAGATACTCCTGTGGAAAGCTGTCCCTTACTTCTTCTGTCATAACGTTTTTTTCCAGTGGTTCCAGATATCCCTTATGTTTAAACTCAGAAATCATCTCATCATTCACGGAAATCAAATCAATATTTTGGTCCCCAGAAGCCAGGATCGTGGATATTTTTGCCTGACGATTATCCGCATTGGATGGACATTTTTCCACAGTGATTTCCATATCAAGTTTTTTTTCTGTTTCCGCGATAAAATCCTGAAATCTTTTATTATCTGCATCAATATGCATGATCGTCAACTTTTGTTTATCTTCGTGAAACGACGATGAGGGGAGCTTAGATAAGCTCCCCCGTACTTCCACATCCTGTAATAAGCAAACATACTGCAGTTATGAAAATTACAACACTTTTTTTCAAGCATTTCACCTCTGTTTTTTATCTTGGCCATCTGTCCTCTTTTGACATCAATGGTGCAAACGGTGCATGTGGGTGTGTCTGATACCAGTAAGCCACGCTTGCCACATCATCCTGACGTTCAAATAATCCTCTGTAACCTACTCCAATCTGCTGAATGGTCACACGCAGATCCTCATCAAAACAAATCGGATCCTGAATATGCCAGCGATAGAAGCCTCTCATCGGCGGACAGTCATCATTATGATAGAAATTATGGATCAGCTCATCATGAGCAGAATAGTATGGGTAGCCCAGATATGGTGTATTATAATTTTGTTCCACAGTCTTTCCGTCCACCTGCTTTGCAAAACTCCAGGAGCCTCCAAAATAATCTTCTGTTCCGGTTCCGCAGATTGTGGGATATTCATCATCACCGTCAATATAGAATTTCATTTCACCTTCGCCCCACCAGTAACGTTCCAGTGTGGTAAGTGCAATATAAGTTCCTACATAATGACCTTTTCCTTTTACTCCGTCAAGGATTGTATAATCTTTCTGCTTCTCTGTCAGTCGCTCTCGCCTCCACTGTGCATGGAAATAAGTAATATCATCCGGAAGCTCATCATACAGACAGTAATCTACCTGATAGAAAAATGCCGGAATTTTATTTGCATGCTGATTTTCCAGAGTAATTTTTGCTTTTTTCTTAAACGGCATCGGGAAGTAACAGTTAAATCCTCTGCTTGGCACCACTGCCATTGGGACAGAATTTACAATACACTCTCTTCCAAAACCACAGCAAAAGAAATCTCCGAGAGGACTTTCCACAGATGGTGTTTCCTCATCATCCCAGTACATACGGATGACCAGATCTCTCAATACAAAACAATCTGCATCTGTTGTCTTGTTATCCACTGTAATCCAAATATGATTGATTTCTCCCGGACCTTCCATCTCTGCAAGAGTTACAGTTGCACCCGGCTCAATATCTCTCAGGCAGGGACTTCCTTTTCTGGACGGTCCCAGATGGCTCGCTGCCATTCCGCCTTTACCTTTTTCTCCGTGTGGATTCTCTGCATTGATTGCACGGCTTCTTCCATGTTTTGACAGAGCAATTCCACCAAGTCCACCTTTAAATGACTGATACATAATGTTTTCCTCCAATATTCTTAGCATTCAGATAATCAGGCTTTTACTCCTCCTGCCATTATACCATCCATGATCTGCTTTTCAAAGACTGCAACAAAAATAATGATAGGCAGAAGTATGATCCATCCCATTGCACTTACCAGATCCCACGGAACTCCATACATGTTGTCACGCAGTGGAAGCTGTACAATGGCAACGGAAAGAACCTGAATACCATTTGAATAAAACAACGGTGTGAAGAAGTTATTCAGGCAGGTAATAAAGTTGATAATACATACAGTTGCGATTGCAGGTTTCATAAGAGGCAATACGATTGTAAAAAGTCTCTGTGAAAAAGTTGCACCGTCAATCGCTGCTGCCTCTTCCAGTGAAATAGGGATTTCCCCCACAAAGTTTCTCAGAATCAGAACCGTAAATGGGATAACAGTACTGATATAAAGCAAAATCAGTCCGGGATATGTATCATATAATTTTACTTTCTGCATGAACTCATATAATGGTCTTGCTGTAACAACCTCAGGAATTAACATAGTTGCAATAATAAATGCAAAAGCAATATTGATTCCTTTTGTAGTGAAACGTGAGAATCCGTATGCAGCCATTGCACAGAGTACAGTACTGATAACCAGTGTAAGACCTACGATCAATACTGTATTTCCCACTTTTGATAAAAGTCCTACGTTCTCGATCAGAAACTTATAGCTTTCCAGTGTCGGATGATCCGGCAGATAATCAATCGGTGTTTTGAATAATTCTCCGGAAGGTGTAATAGAGGAAATAAAAATCCAGTATACCGGAAACAGGATAATAAATGAGACAATTGCAAACAGTACCCATCTTCCACCTGCCATTACACCATGATATATGTTATATTTTCTTGAATCTTTTTTCATGGTATTTCCTCCTTTAGTTATCAATCTTGTTCATAACACGTATATTCAGCCAGCTGAATACTGCCATTACAACAAACAGTAACATTGCCAGTGCAGATGCATAACCGACATTCAGATTTGTAAACGCCTCTGTCGTGATTCTGTATGCGATCAGTGCCGTATCTTCTCCAGGACCACCTGAAGTCATAGAATATACAATATCAAAGGTTGTCAGTCTCCATAAAGTAAATGGAATAGATAAAGTCAGTACATTTTTCAGTATCAACGGTAATGTAATTCTGAAGAAACACTGGATTCCATTTGCACCGTCTACTTTTGCGGCTTCATAGATATCACCCGAAATAAACTGCAGACCGGATAATACAAGAATCGCAAAGAACGGAAGATCTTTCCACAGATCCACGGCAATTACAGCAGCTCTTGCAGATCCTGTATTGATCAGCCAGCTATTCTGGTATCCATGGACAAACAATCTGATAAAGTCATTGATCAGACCATAATCATTATTAAATGCCCATTTTGCAGCCATACCTACAACAACTGCCGGCATTGCCCAGGGAATCAGTACAATCGTACGAAGAAAACGACGTCCCTTAAATTTCATATTTAATATCAGAGCAAGACCTACGCCTAATATTACATGGAATATCATTGATACTACTACAAAAATCACTGTAAAACGTATAGATGTAAGCACTTTGGGATCTGAAAAAATTTTCAGGTAATTCTGAATTCCACAGAATTCATTAATTCCGGACAGAATTTTAATATCAAAAAAACTATTTCTAACTGTCATTAAAATCGGATACAAAGTCGTAAATCCACGAATAATAACCACAGGTAACACCAACAGCCACGGAATCCATTTCATTGATTTTTTACTGATTGTCACAGGTACTCCCTCCTTCATATCTTTAAGCACAGGTATAAAGCAGATTTTTCTGCTTTATACCTTCATTTATTATGTCAGTTTTTATGTGTCAGTATTTCAAAAGACTTTAAACGAATACCGTTTTTACTGATATGTATCAACGACTTCCTGTGCTTTTTTACAGAACTCATCTACTGTGATCTCATCTTTCATGCAGGACTGGAAGATAGTTCCCATATCACTGATGAACTCCATTGTCTGTGCTACCAGCGGACGTCCCTGTACGTTGCACTCTTCTGCATACTGGCTGTACATTTCTTTTGCAGGATCAGTATCCGGAACAACTTTTTCTGCAACATCTTTTCTTGCAGGATATCTGTCAAATGCTTTATAGGATGCTTCCATTCCACCTTCATCTGCCATATACTGCAGGAATTTAATGGCTGCATCTTTGTTTTTGGATGCACTGTTCAGCACATAGTTCCAGGAATCTGTAAAGATTGCTCGCTCTCCATTGCCGCTGAAATCAGGTACCATTGCCATGTGGATCTTGTCAGCTCCCAGCATATCTGCCTTTGCATAATCCGTACCTAAGCCCCACATAAACCAGCATCCGTATTTGCCATCATTGATTTTTGGATTCATCTGATCATATTTATCTGCGATCTGATCAACAGGTGTTTCTTTGTTGGCAACCAGATCATGAAGGAACTGAATTGCTTCTTTATTTTCTTCTTTTGTCCAGTCGAAGTAGTCACCGCCAAACATATTTACAAACTGTGCAATTTCATTAGATGCATATGTCTTTTCCCAGGAACCGCCGTATCCGAAACGTCCATCTTTTGAAACTGCTTCCATGTATTTCATGAAATCTTCTTTTGTATCAATGGATTCGATTCCCACCTCATCCATAATTTCCTGATTTACCCAAAATGCAAGATATCCTGTATATCCCGGAACTCCTACAATATTTCCATCCTTATCTGTGATCATATCCTGAATATACCCCTGCGCAAACTGATCAATGATATCATCTGTCATAACCGTGTCATTCAGACCTTCCAGCCATCCGGAATTCTTGAATGCAGCACTCATTTCATCGTTGATTTCGACAATGTCTACGGAAGAATCTCCTGTAGAAAGAATCGTTGTAATCTTCTGCTGACGTGTGTCTGTATCTGTCGGAGCTGCAATAACATTGATATTTAAACCCGTTGCCTCCTCTACATTTGCAAGCCAGTCATCAAAATCCGGGTCAGTAGTGTTAACGCTGTATAAAGTAAGATCATATTTCTCCTCTGCTGATACACTTACAACATTCCCCATCATTCCTGCCACCATTGTTGCAGCTAAAACTGCACTTAACACTTTTTTCCTCATATTCTCTCCTTTTCCGAACAGTTCTCTCGCATCAACTGTTCTGTGTTATTTGGTAATTAAAGAATAACAAAAACACTCTTTTTACTAAATACAATTTCTTTTGATTGATTTATATTATTTTTCGTTCTATTGTTTTTTTCATTCTGATTTTTTATAATACAGATAGCAGATGAACACTGTGTTGCATCTTTACAGAATTGCTGTATAATATGGCAATCTTCAAAAAGATACCTGATAAAATCAAACCTATTCATATAAGGAGTATTATGTGTAATGAAACTCAACTTGAAAAAAATAAATTATCATAAATGGATTCCTTCCAGATTTTCCTCATTTCAGGCAAAACTCCTGATTGCCTTTCTGGTTGCAACCCTGCTTCCTCTGACACTTGTTGCACTGGTCAGTTACCATGTTTCCTATAATCTTGCCAGAGACCGAATCACAAACTCTGCATTGATGTCTGATGAACAGCTTATTTTTCAGCTAAACAGCCGTCTGAACCAGACCGAAAACGTTGCTGACACCATCCAGTATCAGATGTACGCTTTTGAACACTCTTCCCCAGATCAGGTTGGCACCATGCAGGCATTAACATCCATGAGAAGCAATATTTCATTATATAAATCTACATTTGATTTCTTTCATATATATGTTTTTTTAAAACCGGAACAAACCGGAGCTGATGAGGGTATATATTTCTTTTCCACAGATAAACTTTTCAATTATGGAATCAGCGAATCTGAATTACATTCCATAGGTTCTTCTTCCCTGTGGCTGTTAAAGAAAAATACCACCTTACCCAGAGTTATATCTGCTTCCAAAAGAAGCGCAAATACACTGCTGTGTTTTCGTGCTCTTCAGGACAAATCCAGCAATGTTCTCGAATATGCTTATTGTATTGCACTTGACTGCGATGAATTTTCCCGGTATCTTCAGACTTCTGCTTCTGATACCGCAATTTCCAGTTACATTCTGACACCACAGGGACAAATTGCAGCTCACAGTGATTCTTCCCGTAATCAGACCTGGATTTCAGATTCAATAAAACAGATGTTTCTGGAAAATACCAATTCCTTCTTTAAAGACAATGACATCTACTATAACTGCCGCACTCTGGATAACGGTTGGCTGCATATTACGGAAATCCCGGAAAACTATATCAAAAGCAATACACAGGTACTGATCAAAACACTGTTGATCACTGTAATTATTTCTCTGCCGCTGACTATTTTTATTGTAATCCTTTTTTCCAGGAAACTGACAAGCAGAATTGCCGCACTGTCCTATGCCATGGAATCCTTTCATCTCGGACATGATCCGGAGCACCTTTCCATCATCACACTCCCGCATCCGGCCGATGCTTCCAATTATGATGAAATAGACAATCTGGGGATTACCTTTGAAGATATGCAGCACACAATTGCCCAGAATCTGAAATCAATTGTCAGTCTCTCCATTAATGAAGAACGGCTGAAATATCAGTTATTACAATCACAGATCAATCCACATTTTCTCTACAATATCCTTGGAACCATCCGAACCTGCCAGGCACTTGGCAAATTGGATATTGCAGATCAGATGCTGACAAATCTGACTGCCTTTTACCGACTGACGCTGAGAAAATCAAAAGAACTGATACCGATCAAAGACGAACTGGAAATTGCCCGCCTGTATCTGGAAATGGAGAAACTCTGCCATAAAGATAATCTTAACTGGGAGATCAATGCCGAAGACGGAATAGAAAATTTCACGATCTGCAAATTTACATTACAGCCATTCCTGGAGAATTCTATCCTGCACGGTCTTTCAGCCGATACACCTGAAGTTTTTATTTCCATTCAGGTACTCTACGGTGATGATACCGTAGTGATATCCATTGAAGACAATGGAGCCGGAATGTCTCCGGAGACACTGGAACAGCTCCGATATGCCATAGACAACAAAGTCATAAATTACGAAAAACATTTTGGAATTTCAAATGTAAGCGCCCGCATTTCCAATCCTTTGTACGGTAACGGCTCTGTGCGTATTGACAGCCATCCCGGAAACGGTACCTATGTCACAATTGAATTTCAACAAATGGAGGATACAGATGAGGAAAATAATGATTGTAGATGACAATTATCTGTCAGCAGAAGGAATTGAAAAGAACATAGACTGGGAAGTTCTGAACGCAGAAATCGTACATATCTGCTACAACGGAACCTCTGCGATAGACGCTATGAAAAAAGAACCTGTAGATTTGATCATCTCAGATATTGAAATGCCGGATCTGGACGGAATTTCAATGAGCAGGCAAGCACTGGATATTAATCCAATGGTAAAAATCATACTGATCAGTGCCTATGATAAATTTGAATATGCAAGACGCGCTCTGCTTCTTGGTGCATTGGATTATATTGAAAAACCTCTGGATTACGCATATCTGATCCAGAAAGTAAAAAATGCTTTTGCCCTGATGGAACGTGAGCAGAAAAATCTGCAGTTGCTTAAACAGAGCAGGCCTTTGCTTATCGAAAAATTTTTCCGTGATATCACTCACCGTTCCAGGCAGGAGGCTTCCTATCGTCTCAAACCTTATCTGAACTACCTGAACCTTAAACTGGATTATGATTTTTATAACGTAGTGATTCTTGAACTGGAAAATGCACAGTCTCTCAGGGATTCCTATGGCATTGAGAAATTTCAGATGGAACTGCTGAATCTTCGTGATCTGATCACAGAACAAACCTCAGAATTAAATTATATTTATCCCCTGCAGGATATTGATGGTTATCTGTGTGTGATCGGACAAAGCGGCTGCCAGTCCGGAAATTTTCGCCAGCTTACCTATAAAATCATTTCTGCACTTGTAGATAACTGCAATTCACAGGGACTGGTTCTGAATGCCGGAATCGGTGCCATTGTACAGGATCTGTGGGATCTGAACCGTTCTTATGAAAGTGCAGTTCATGCACTGGATTATCGTTTCTTTTTCCCACACCAGAACGTATTTGACGGACGTGAGGCTCTTGGACATGACTTATCTGCCACTGATTTCTCCGATTCCAGAGAGGAGGAATTAATCCGCCTTCTGTGTAAAAAGGATGTTTCTGCAATTGACTCCTGGTTTCAGGATTTCTCCAGATGGCTTACTGAAAACTTCCGCACCAAAAGTTTCACATTTATCCAGATCTACTCTCTGCTTGGAAGGATTCTGAAGTTTTTCTATGAACTAAACCTGGATACCCATGATCTGGAAGCAAAAATCCTGTATGTATACAATCATCTGGAAGAATTTCATACCACAGAAGAACTATGTGGCTGGCTCAACGAACTCTGCCGCCTTCTCTGCCGGAAACTGGATTCTTCTCTGAATGATTATCACCAGAAATTATGCGAATCTGTAACTTCATATATTGACGAAAACTATGCCAGCAATACTCTGTGCCTGAACGATATCGCCAGCGAAGCCAATGTCAGCCCGGCTTATCTGAGTGCCCTCTTTAAAAAGAAACAGGGCGTGAGTATTAGTGACTATATCACTACTCAACGAATCAACGCCGCCTGCCGTTATCTTACAGCCACAAACATGACTCTGAAGGAAATCAGTATGAAATGCGGTTACGCCAATCAATATTATTTCAGCACAAGCTTCAAGAAAAAAATGAATGTCACTCCATCTGCATACAGAGATACTCAGACGTCAAAATCTTAGCTTTTACTTGTGTTTCCCTATAACTCCCTGTATAATAAAAAACAATGTCTATTATCATGACATCTTTTTTATATGAGTGCGCAGTCAATTACCTTTTACCACCACTACATCTGTTTTGCGGAAAACCTGTCAGTGGCAGTTGTGGTAAATGCCAATATACTTATTATAAGGAGATTTAAAATGGGGGTAACTGAAAAAACAGCAATTCTTGTTATCAGCTTCGGTACAAGTTATGAAGAAACACGAAAAAAAACAATTGAACAGATTGAATCTGACCTGCATCATGCATTTGTGGAATATCCGTTATACCGCGCATGGACAAGTCCCCGTATCCGCGCCAAACTCCGGAAGCGGGACGGGATCCACATTATGGATATTGATGAGGCAATGACCCAGCTGAAAGCGGACGGAATTCGAAATGTAATTGTACAGCCAACCTATGTGATCACCGGATTTGAGAGTGATGCTATGAAAGAAAAGGTTCTTGCACATAAAAAGGACTTCGATTCTGTCATTATCTGTGATTCTCTGATGGTTACAAAACAGGACAAAGAAGAGGTCTGTCAGGCTATGGCACAGGAATATCACCCTGATTCTGATGAAATTCTCTTATTTATGGGACATGGAACAGAGCATGTTGCCAATGAACTTTATCCTGAGATGGACGAACTGTTTAAGCATTTCGGCTATTCCAATATGCATATGGGAACGGTTGAAGGGGATTTCTCCATTGAAAGCTTTCTGGATAAATTAAAAAATCTGCATCCGGCTCATGTTCATCTGGCACCTTTTATGATCGTCGCAGGTGATCATGCTACCAATGATATGTCCGGAGAGGACGATGATTCCTGGAAAAGTATTCTGGAAAAAGAGGGATATTCCGTCAAATGTACTCTGAAAGGTCTTGGCGAGATCCAGGCGGTCAGAGATATTTTTATCCGGCATACCAGAGCCGGACTGGACAGACTTTCAGAAATCCAGGCTTAAACGCAGCAGGAAATCAAGTGTACATTCAAGTCAAAAATTACTGTTCACAACAACACGCTTCGCAGGATTTTACCAGTGAACCAATGTTAAAAGGAGCATACCACATTAAGTTCTTATTAATGTGGCAGCTCCTTTTTGTCTTTCCGTTTTTTTGAATATGTATTTTTCCTGATTATTTAATGACTTCTTTTTTTCTTCTTTTTATTAGGATTATTCAGTACAGACCAGCAGAATGCCTGAACAAGAAGTATTCCGATAAACGCCCCTATACTGTCGATTCCCACATCCTTTACCGCAGGTGTACGGGCATCCACAAAAGACTGATGATACTCATCCAGCCCTGCAAATCCCACACAGACAATTCCCGCAAGAAGCATCAGCCAGATTCCTCTCACACCATAGACATATAATGGAAAAGAAATAGCGATAGCCAGCAGAAAATACTCTGTCATATGTGCCGCTTTTCTCACATAGTAGTGAATTCCATCTGCCTTATAGGCAATCTCTTCACTGCTCAGATTCTCTGACAAAAGCTCGCTCTTCGTTTCTATGATCTCATAACTTATTTTATAGCTCAGATTACCTGAAACTTCACCCGGCTGGGCTGAGAATGAAAAGATGATATACATCATCAGCAGTGCCGGTAAAAAAGACAACGGTTTCAGCAATGTGATCAATATTTTCATTCTTTCTCGTTTTCCCCGTCTTCCTCTTCATCTTCCAAATTCTTAACCATATTAGCCCTTTCAGCAATGCTCATTGATCTGTTCTGCCCGGATGCATCCTCTTTCTTCAGTTCTCCGCCTGCGGCAGCTTCCATTGCCGCATTCTTCGCTGCTTTTGCTTTCTTGATCTTCTCTTCTGAGAGCATATTTTTAATGCCGAAAAACAGCAGACCAGCACCAATAGCTGCAAATGCAATTCCGGCAAGCATAAATCCCATACTGGTTCCTTCTTCGCCTGTCACATATCCCTTACAGAGACTGTAACTTGTATACAACAGATACACTCCCGCCAGACTCCAGAGTATAAATCTTCCATTGGAGACTTTCTGTTCTTCTGTATCCGGCTCTTCTTCCCCGCTCTTTGCAATTTCCTGCGTATCTTCCTGCTGAATGTCTGCCGGGCTTTGTTCCAGCAGTTCTTCGTTTTCGTTTTTCTCCATAAAAACCTCCTCATATTTATAACTGTTCAACACCTTAACAGATGAAACTATCTTATCATTTTTTCTGTGAACCTCACATGACTGAAGTCACGTGCTTCCAGACGCTTTAGGCGTCAGACT
>NZ_JAJDML010000061.1:0-18594 GCF_020594215.1 Blautia sp. DFI.1.216 | reverse complement strand
TTTTGGCATATTCATGCCAAAACACCTCGCGGAATAGTGGTGTGTGAACAGTAACGATTTTACTCTTGACACATCAATTTATTTCAAATAGAATATAACCAAATGCGAAATATATATAGCGATGAAGAGAATAGTACATAAGGAGCAATCCCAGAGAAGAGTCCCGGAGAACAGCCGGTTGGCTGTGAAACAGTGGTGGAAGGATTCTGTGCGTGAATTATGGAACCGGCCTCGGAGCTCCGTACAATTGAAGTACGGCGTTTTTCCTGCGTTATCGGAAGAAGAGCGAGCAATGTGCAGGCATTTGGGCACAGTGCTAATTAGGGTGGTACCGCCGAAGCCTTTCGGTCCCTTGTGAGGGATGCAGGGCTTCTTTTTTTCGTTTTTTATAATATGACAGATTTTGCCGGATTATAAAAAAGCAGATTTTTGTACTGTGAAGCAGATAGGGAAATTTATTTATAGAAGAAAAATAAGAAGAATATGCATTCCGCCGCGACTATATCCTGATGCACTGTCAGGATCAACACAATCACATAAAAAGGAGAAGTAATCATGGCAAACAACAAGAAACTGGTAGAAGCCATCACATCCATGGAAGACGATTTCGCCCAGTGGTATACCGACGTTGTAAAGAAAGCTGAACTCTGCGGTTATACCAGCGTTAAAGGCTGCATGGCAATTAAACCTGCAGGATATGCGATCTGGGAAAATATCCAGCACGAACTGGACAGAAGATTTAAAGAGACTGGCGTACAGAATGTGTACATGCCAATCTTTATTCCGGAATCTCTTCTTCAGAAAGAGAAAGATCATGTAGAAGGATTTGCACCTGAGGTTGCATGGGTAACTCATGGTGGTCTGGATCCGCTTCAGGAGCGTCTGTGCGTACGTCCAACATCAGAGACATTATTCTGTGATTTCTATGCAAAAGAAATTCAGTCCCACAGAGACCTGCCGAAGGTATACAATCAGTGGTGTTCTGTAGTGCGCTGGGAAAAGACAACACGTCCGTTCCTTCGTTCACGTGAGTTCTTATGGCAGGAAGGCCATACAGCTCATGCTACAGCCGAGGAAGCAGAAGAGCGTACTATCCAGATGCTGAATCTGTATGCAGATTTCTGCGAGGAAGTACTTGCAATCCCGGTTATCAAGGGACAGAAAACAGACAAGGAGAAATTCTCCGGTGCAGAAGCTACTTATACAATTGAATCCCTGATGCATGATGGAAAAGCTCTTCAGTCCGGTACAAGCCATAACTTTGGCGATGGATTTGCAAGAGCATTCGGCATCCAGTATACAGATAAAGAAAATAAACTTCAGTATGTACATCAGACATCCTGGGGCATGACAACACGTATGATCGGTGCAATCATCATGGTACATGGTGATAACAGCGGTCTGGTACTGCCTCCGAGAATCGCTCCTGTACAGGCAGTGATCATCCCGATCCAGCAGAGAAAAGAGGGCGTTCTTGAGAAAGCAGATGAGATGTTTGCAGCATTAAAGGCAGCAGGAGTCCGCGTAAAAGTAGACGACACAGACAAGAGCCCGGGATTCAAATTCGCAGAGCAGGAAATGCGTGGTATCCCGATCCGTATCGAGTGCGGCCCGAAGGATATCGAGAATGGTCAGGCTGTCATCTGCCGTCGTGATACAAGAGAGAAATATACTGTTACATTTGATGAGCTTGTGGAGAAAGTACAGGAAATCCTGGAAACAATCCAGAAAGATATGCTGGAGCGTGCACGTAAGCACAGAGATTCCCATACTTATGTTGCTACAAACTATGAAGAATTCAAAGATACTATTGTTAACAAACCAGGCTTCGTAAAAGCTATGTGGTGCGGTGACCGCGCATGTGAGGACAAGATCAAAGAAGATGTTCAGGCTACATCCAGATGTATGCCGTTTGAGCAGGAACACTTAAGTGATGTCTGCGTATGCTGTGGAAAACCTGCCAAGAAGATGGTTTACTGGGGCAGAGCATACTAATCAATAAGAAAATAAAGAAAACCGGCAGCAGAGATATCTGAGTGCCGGTTTTCGGGGTTAAGAATAAATAGAAGAAGATAAGGATGGTCATATGATTCTGGAAATACCGAAAAACGCGGAAATAATTTTGCATATACTGGAAAAAGCAGGCTATGAAGCCTATGTGGTAGGCGGCTGTGTGCGTGATTCCATTCTGGGACGGAGCCCGGATGACTGGGACATCACCACATCCGCAAAGCCGGAGCAGGTCAAGGCTTTGTTTCACAGAACAGTGGATACAGGTCTGCAGCATGGAACAGTGACTGTTCTTATGGAAAAAGAAGGATATGAGGTCACGACTTATCGTGTAGATGGTGAGTACGAGGACGGCAGACATCCCAAAGAGGTCACCTTTACAGCAAGCCTTGAGGAAGACCTGAAACGCCGGGATTTTACCATCAATGCAATGGCATACAATCCTTCTTCAGGACTGGTGGACCTTTTCGGCGGACTGGAGGATATTGAGAGAAAAATCATCCGCTGTGTGGGAAATCCGCTGGAGCGTTTTACAGAGGATGCACTGCGGATCATGCGTGCAGTCCGTTTCAGTGCGCAGTTGGGCTTTGCCATTGAAGAAGAGACTCGTAAGGCACTGAAGGTTCTGGCACCGAATCTGAAGCATGTCAGCGCAGAGCGGATTCAGGTAGAGCTTGTGAAGCTCCTGATGTCTCCTCATCCGGATTATCTCAGGGTGGCTTATGAAGCCGGGATCACAGCTGAATTTCTTCCGGAGTTTGATGCATGTATGACAACATCTCAGAATACGCCGCACCACTGTTACACAGTAGGGGAGCATATCCTGCACAGTCTCTGTCATGTACGGGCAGATAAAGTTCTCAGGATTACCATGCTGCTTCATGACATTGGAAAGCCGGTTGTCCGGAAAACAGATGAGAATGGAAGAGATCATTTCAAGATGCATGGGATTGCGGGAGAAAAGATGGCTGCACAGATCCTGCGCAGGCTGAAATTCGATAATGATACGATCCGCAAGGTAACCCGTCTGGTAAAATGGCATGATGACAGACCGGATGGAACGACAAAGGCAGTGCGCAGGGCAGTGAACCGTATCGGTGAGGATCTCTTCCCATATTATCTGGAAGTGCAGCAGGCAGATATGCTGGCACAGAGTGATTACAGACGCGCAGAGAAGCAGGAACGTCTGGATAAGGTGAAAGAGGCTTATGAGACGATCATTAATGAACATCAGTGTGTATCTTTAAAAACTCTGGCAGTGACAGGGAAAGATCTGATTGAAGCCGGTTATAAGCCGGGGCGTGAAATAGGAGAAACGCTGAACCGTCTTCTGGAAGTAGTGCTTGCCGATCCACAGAAGAATCAGAAAGAGATATTATTGGGTCTGCTTGATGAGAAATAGTGCAGTTTTATGGAATGGTCAGTATATCAGAATATAGTAAATAACTAAAATCCGGGGGTATATCCACCGGATTTTCTTCATATGTATAGAAAGAATTAAGATGATTAAGAGGGGGATATGTCATTGTATGATTACGGACTTGGCACTTTGGCTCAGTATGAGCTGACAGCAGACCGTTCTGCAAGGACAAGAGGGGCTTTACTTTGCTATACAGCTCAGGGACTTCTGATCCTGAGGGAATTTCACGGTTCTGAAAAAAAGCTGGAAAAACAGCAGGAGCTTTTGATGAAACTTCAGGAAAATGGTATAAATACCGATTATTTTCTGCGGAATAATCAGGAAAGTCTGGTCAGTAAAGATAAGACTGAACAAAGGTTTACACTCCAGCACTGGTATGAAGGAAAAGAGTGTGACACAAAATCCCGGGAAGATATTTTAAAAAGTGTCCGGACACTGGCAAGGTTACATATTTTAATGAAAATGGAACCTGTGGAGGAATACAGGGAAAGATCTCTCAGGGAGGAATATCTTCGGCACAATCAGGAGCTTCGTAAGATACGCAAATTTATACGGAACAAAGGAGCATCCAATGTATTTGAGAAAAATTATCTGGCAAGTGTGGAGCAGTTTCTTGAAAGGGCACAGTATGCAGTAAAGCTTCTGGACGAGACGGATTATGATGATCTCAGGGAAAGGGCATGGCGGGAAGGACAGGTATGTCATGGAGAATATAATCAGCATAATATTCTGATGCTGAAAAATGATCATTTTGGGACGGCAGTCACAAATTTTGGTCACTGGAGTTTTGATATTCAGGTAGCAGATTTGTATCGTTTCATGAGAAAAATACTGGAAAAATATAACTGGAATCTGGACCTGGCAGGGGAAATGCTCAGGGAATATCATAAAATCCGTCCAATCTCGGCAGAAGAGTGGAAAAATCTGCGTGTACGTTTCACTTATCCTGAAAAATACTGGAAACTGGCAAATTATTATTATTCACACAAAAAGGTGTGGATTTCAGAGAAAAATGTGGAAAAGCTTCAGAATCTTATCAGACAGAGAGAAATCTGGGAGAATTTTGCAGAGGAATGTTTCAGGGATTATCCTCAGTAACAGTGCGGAACAGTTGTACGGAACAGTTACGAAAAACCTTGACAATATGGGGAAAAAGGTATATATATAGAGGATAGAGCTCTGTCGCTTTTGGCAGATGCCACCAAACAAGAAAGAGATCATTAGAGGAGGAAACACCATGAATAAAACAGAATTAGTAGCAGCTATGGCGAAAGAGACAAACTTATCCAAGAAGGACGTAGAAGACGTTCTGAAATCTTTCGTTGATGTCGTTTCTAAAGAACTGAAAAATGGCGGAAAAATCCAGTTAGTAGGATTTGGTACATTTGAAGTAAGTGAAAGAGCTGCTCGCGAGGGAAGAAATCCTCAGACTGGTGAAACTATGAAAATCGAAGCTTCTAAATCACCGAAATTCAAAGCTGGAAAAGCATTAAAAGATATGGTTAACGGTAAATAATAAAGGCGATAACCGGGGGAACGAAAGTTCCCCTTTTTTGATACTCCGGAGGAGTAATTCGTGAGTATCCATTACAGAACATTTACAGGAGCAGAATATGAGATTAGATAAATACTTAAAGGTGTCACGTCTGATCAAACGCCGTACAGTGGCAAACGAAGCATGTGATGCAGGAAGAGTTCTTGTCAACGATAAGCCTGCCAAGGCATCTGTACAGGTAAAGACGGGAGATACTATTGAAATCCAGTTCGGAAGTAAGAATGTCAAAGTAGAAGTACTGGATGTAAAAGAAACTGTCAAAAAAGAAGATGTAGAGAGTATGTACAAATATCTTTGATTCCGGATGGTAATTTGCAGCTTTTGGCATTTGTGCAGTGGGAACATATAAATTTTTAACATTTTATTGTCTATTTCCATTTTCCGGCACATAAACTACTGATAAGTAATAGATTGGCAGGTCATAGTTTCCGGAGGCTGTGACCGGGAGGCGTCTGTGGAAGAGAAGAAGATACTTTCAACTCACAGCCTGATGCTGGAAAACCGTCAGAACGGGAGAATTACCGGGGTAAAGGATATTAAATCCTTTGATGAAAAAGAAATCCTGCTTTTTACACAGGCAGGGAAACTTGTAATAAAGGGAGAACAGCTTCATGTGAAGCAGCTTGATCTGGAAAAGGGAGAAGTAGATCTGGAAGGAAAAGTGGACAGTCTTACCTATCTGTCAAAGAATACAGATAACAGGGATGAATCCTTATTTAGAAGGATGTTCCGGTGAGAGATGAGTGCATTTATTCATCATGAATTACTTCTGCTGCTCCGGACAATAGCTGTGGGTGCTGTTCTCCTTTTGTGTTATGATCTGCTGGCTGCATTCAGGAATGTTTTTGTACATTCGGATAAAGCTGTCGGGACGGAAGACATTCTATACTGGCTTTGTTGTGCCTTTTTTGTTTTTTCGGAGATTTACAGAAGCAATGAAGGAATCCTGCGTTTTTTTATGGTTTTAGGCTTTTTATCCGGAGCGTATATCTGCAACAGGGTCCTCGGAGATATTTTTGTAAAATGCTGTACGAAACTTATGGAGATTCCTGTAATAATTATTAAATTTTTGATAAAATGGTTGCTATTTCCGGTCAAAAGATGTAAACTTCTGTGGTATAAAGCGTATAAATGTGCTAAAAAAGGAAGGCTGGCAAATTGGGTAATTCTAAGAAAAGGAAGAAAAAAAAGAAAGTAGGGTATAACTCTCTTGGAATGATTGCGATTGCGCTGGTTGTTTTAGTCCTTCTGGGAGGACTGATGCTAGAAAGTAATGACCTTAAGGAACGCCTCACAGGATATGATGCTAAGGCCGCCACTCTTCAGCAACAGATTGAAGATGAGCAGACACGTACAGAAGAAATTGATAAATTAAAGAAATATATGGAGACAGACGAATATGCAGAAGAGGTTGCCAGAGAGAAACTGGGACTTGTGAAGGACAATGAGACTGTTTTTAAGAAACAGCAGTAATAAATGTCGAAAACTTTTGCGAAGGATTCGTCTGCGTTTGACAGATATTTCAGAAACCCTTCCATATAATATCTGTAACTGTTTAGTACTTTGTGAAAGAGAGGACTGTTGAACAGTTATAGAGATTCTCTGATAAAAATGCAGTAGTCTGCTATATACAGGGAATGAATAAGGGGAGGGGAGAATATGCAGGAATGGATGATTGCCATGCTCGTTATCAGCATTATGCTGATCATACGGGACATGGCAAAAACTATTTTAGCAGAAAATCTGCCGGATACAGAAGAACTGCCGTCTCTGCAGGAGGGCCATCCTCAGAAAGAGAGGGTGGAGAAGTATGCGGCATCTTTTCAGAAACTGGCAGATACTTTCTACGGGATGCCTTATCGGAAAGATTATCTGAGCAGCAGGCAGGTTGAGCAGATCATTGAGGATACAAATGCAAAGGTATGCAGCAGATGCTATCAGAGGGAAATCTGCTGGGGAGAACACAGTCAGGAACTGGTGAAAGGAGTGGAGGCACTGGTACGTTCTATGGAGAGTGGAAACGAGGAAAATGTCAGAGGCATCCGCGCTGACTGGACAGGCATATGTCCCCGTTCCGTACAATATTATGAGACGGTTGCAGAGAATTTTCAGAAAGAAAGGCAGAACTTGATGTGGGATAACCGTATGATCGAGAATCGGCTGGCAGTAGCACAGCAGCTTATGGAAGTCTCACATATCATGGAGAACGTAGCCAGTGATCTGTATGACCTGGAGCGAGTAACGCCGCAGTTTGAAGAAGAACTTCGCAAGGGACTGAGAAAGAGCCATGTGATCCTTCGCAGGGCATGGATGATGAATAAGGTGAAAGGACGTAAACAGATTTTTCTCACCATGCGTGCCAGAAGCGGTCAGTGTATTTCCATGACAGAGATCGCACAGCTTCTTTCAAAATACTGTGAAATTTCCATGGTACCTGTAAATGGGAGCAGATGTATTGTAAACGGAGAATATCACACTGTACATTTTGCTGAGGATGTAAGCTATCAGGTTCTCTATGGAACGGCCAGGCTTACCAGAGAAGAAGAGAAGGTTTCCGGAGATAATTATATATGCAGACAGGAGGATGGCGGCAGGTTTGTTATGTGCCTTTCGGATGGCATGGGCTCAGGGATGGAAGCATGCAGGGAGAGCGAGACAGTTGTGGAACTTCTGGAACAGTTTATGGAGTCAGGATTTTCCCAGGAAACGGCAGCAAAGATGGTAAATTCTGCTCTGGTACTCAAAGGAGAGGAGGGTATGTTTTCTACAGTGGATATCTGCGCAGTGGACCTGTATACAGGAATCTGCAATTTTCTGAAGGCGGGGGCAGCGTCTACATTTATCAAAAGAGATCACTGGGTGGAATCTATTACTTCTGAAAGTCTGGCCGCAGGGCTTGTACAGCAGATTGATTTTGAGACAGCTACCAGAAAGCTGTACCATGGGGATTACCTGATCATGATGACAGATGGAGTCTTGGATGCATTGCCTGACCAGAAAGAGGAGGAAACCATGAAAGAAATCATTATGGATGTTCACGAGGAATCACCGAAAGATTTCGGCAGGGGAATACTGGAACGGGTGCTGGGATACAGCGATTATCATGCACGGGATGATATGACAGTGCTGGTGGCAGGCGTGTGGAAAAAATAATGTTGCGGATACTAGAGCGTGTCTGAAAAAGGCTTTCTGCAAGATGTGCGTCACAATTTGTGGGATATTTTGCCCGGATGAGGGCGCCGTAGCGGGCTACGGCAACTGAATTCGGGTGAAATATCCCGCAAAGTGGGGCGTGCAGATTGCGGGAATGATTTTTCAGACACGCTCTAAGATAGAAAAGGAAATCAGGATAAAAATGGAAAGAGAAATTCTTGCTTATATAAAGCAAAACAGGATGATCGGAAAAAATGATGTGGTCCTGGCAGGAGTGTCCGGTGGAAGTGACTCTATGGCAATGCTCCGCATTTTAAAGGAGCTTCAGGGAAAACTGGATTTTACATTGAGAGTGGTCCATATACATCATGGAATACGTGGAAAGGAAGCGGACAGGGACCAAAGCTTTGTGGAAAACATATGCCGGAAGTGGCAGATTCCATGTACTGTTTATTGTTATGATGTTCCGGGATTGAGCCGGGAGTGGAAGCTGGGCGAGGAAGAGACGGGAAGGATTGTAAGAAAAGAAGCTTTTCAGAGGGAAGCTGCCGTCTGTGGGAGAAAGGACAGTGAGATAAAAATTGCATTAGCGCATAATCAGGAGGATCTTGCGGAAACTATGCTTCATAATCTGTGCAGAGGAACAGGTTTGCGGGGACTATGCACCATGCGCCCTGTAGACGGAGAGATTATCCGCCCGATTCTGTGCTTAAGCCGGGACAAAATTGCAGAGTATCTGAAAGAAAAGAAGATTTCTCATATTCAGGACAGCACCAATCTGTCAGATGAATATACCAGAAACCGAATCAGACATCATATTCTTCCTATATTGGAACAGCAGGTCAATGGAAAGGCAGCGGCACATATGGCAGAGACTGCGGCAAGGATTTCCCAGGCAGAGGAATATCTTACGCAGCAGAGCTGCCTGGTTTTGGGCGAGTTTCAGAAAGGTAAGGAATATTACTTTACTGAAAAATTTTTTATGGAGCCTCAAATCATTCAGGTTTATGCATTACAACAGGCGATGGAACAGCTGGCAGGCAGACGGAAGGATCTGGCGGCTGTTCACTATGAGAAGGTTCTGGAACTTTATGAAATGCAGACTGGAAGACGGATCAGCCTTCCTTATCACATGGAAGCCAGAAGAGATTACGAGGGAGTAAGACTTTGCCGGTACGGAGAGGAGAAGTCAGCCGGGATGATCGGTGAAAAGCATAAAGGTTCAGATATTCAAAACGGAAAAACAGTTTGCGGAAAAAATATATCAGACAGGGAATGGAAAATCAGAATTCCGGGGACTGTGACCAGTCCGCTGGGAATTTTTTCGGCAGAAATATTTTTGTATGAAGGTCAGAAGATTGAAGAAAAAAAGTATACGAAATGGATGGATTATGATAAAATAGAAAAGAATCCGTATATTCGCACCAGACGGACAGGAGATTATATGGTTATCAATGCGCAGGGGAACACAAAGAAGCTGAACCGCTGTATGATCGATGAGAAAATCCCGTCGGAATACAGAGACAGCATTCCGCTGATCGCATGTGGAAAAGAAATCCTCTGGATGGTGGGAAGCAGGATGAATGAGAGGTATAAAATTAACCCCCAAACCAGGAAGGTGTTAGTATTAAATTACCAAGGAGGAAACGAAAATGAGTGAGAAAATCAAAGTTTTACTCAGCGAAGAGGAAGTAGATTCCCGTATTAAGCAGATCGCAGCAAAGGTCAGCAAGGATTATGCAGGCAAGGAAATCCATTTAATCTGTGTATTAAAAGGTGGTGTATTCTTTACCTGTGAACTTGCAAAGAGAATCACAGTGCCGGTTTCTCTTGACTTTATGTCTGTATCCAGTTATGGTGATGACACCAAGTCCAGCGGTGTTGTAAAGATCGTCAAAGACCTTGACCAGCCACTGGAAGGAAAGGACGTTCTGATCGTAGAGGATATCATTGACTCAGGAAGAACCTTAAGCTATCTTATCGAGATCCTGAAGCAGAGAAATCCAAACAGCATCCGTCTGTGTACATTGCTGGACAAACCGGAGCGAAGAGTCAGAGATGTAAGAGTTGATTATTGCTGCTTTAACATCCCGGATGAGTTTGTAGTTGGCTATGGTCTGGACTATGCACAGAAATACAGGAATCTTCCATTCATAGGAGTAGTGGAACTGGGGGAAGACTGAAAGGAGATTTAAGTAAGTGAATAAACAGCCAAGCAGAATTGGTCTGTATCTGGTGCTGATCATTGCACTGGTAGCCGGTTATTTTTATCTGAATAACCAGGTGGTTTCCCAGAGTAATTACACACAGAAGCAACTGGAGCAGGCTCTTGAAGACAACAAAGTGGTTGATGCGACAATTCAACAGAACAGAGAAGTGCCTACAGGTTCTGTGATCGTAGATACTACTGACTCCGGTCAGAAGAAGGTTTATGTGACAGATGTCAATCAGGCAATCGAACTGTTGAATAAATACGATATTGATATTACAACTCAGGATGTACCCGGAGACAATGTATTTCTGACAACCTTACTTCCGGTTCTTCTCACAGGTGCCCTTGTGATCTTTCTGATCATGATGATGAACCGCCAGATGGCAGGTGGCGGTGGCGGCGGAAATGCCAAGATGATGAATTTCGGCAAGAGCCGCGCAAGAATGTCATCTCCGGATGATAATAAGAAAGTTACTTTTGACAAGGTAGCAGGTCTGCAGGAGGAGAAGGAAGATCTGGTAGAGGTGGTAGATTTCCTGAAATCTCCACAGAAATATACAAAAGTAGGCGCAAGGATTCCGAAAGGTGTGCTGCTTGTAGGCCCTCCCGGAACTGGTAAGACACTTCTGGCAAAGGCAGTGGCAGGAGAAGCGGGAGTTCCGTTTTTCTCCATTTCCGGTTCTGACTTTGTGGAAATGTTTGTCGGTGTAGGTGCATCACGTGTGCGTGATCTTTTTGAAGAAGGCAAACGCCATGCACCATGTATTATTTTCATTGATGAGATCGATGCGGTTGCAAGACAGCGTGGAACCGGTATGGGCGGCGGACATGATGAGAGAGAGCAGACACTGAACCAGCTTCTGGTAGAGATGGATGGCTTTGGTGTGAATGAGGGAATCATTGTGATGGCAGCGACTAACCGCGTGGATATCCTGGATCCTGCAATTTTGCGTCCGGGACGTTTTGACCGTAAGGTTGCAGTGGGACGTCCGGATGTGAAGGGAAGAGAGGAAATTCTCCGCGTTCATGCCAAGGACAAACCTCTTGGAGAGGATGTAAATCTGGCTCAGATTGCCAGAACAACAGCAGGATTTACAGGTGCAGATCTGGAGAATCTTCTGAATGAAGCTGCCATTGAAGCAGCGAGAAAGGGAAGAGGATTTATCCTTCAGTCTGATATCAAAGGTGCTTTTATCAAAGTAGGCATCGGTGCAGAAAAGAAGAGTAAGGTGATCTCTGAGAAAGAGAAAAAGATCACCGCGTATCATGAATCCGGACATGCGATCCTGTTTCATGTACTTCCGGATATGGATCCTGTCTACACGATTTCCATTATCCCGACAGGAATGGGAGCAGCAGGTTACACCATGCCTCTTCCGGATAATGATGAGATGTTTAATACCAAAGGAAAAATGCTTCAGGATATTATGACACTGTTAGGCGGGCGCATAGCAGAGGAAATTATCTTCGGAGATATTACGACTGGTGCATCCAATGACATCAAACGTGCAACTGCGACAGCCAGAAGTATGGTTATGAAATACGGAATGTCTGATAAACTTGGTCTTATCTGTTATGGTGATGACGATGACGAGGTATTTATCGGCAGAGACCTGGCTCATACCAGAAGCTACAGCGAGGATGTTGCCAAGTCCATTGATGAAGAAATCCGCCGTATTATCAGTGAATGTCATGACCAGGCAAAGAAGATCATTCTGGAACATGAGGATGTTCTGCACAAGTGTGCAAGTCTTCTTCTCGAGAAGGAAAAGGTGCACAGAGACGAATTTGAAGCACTTTTTACAACAGAAAATCCGGAAACAGAAAACAACAGTATATAATGTATACAAAAAAGTGTGCCAAATTTTGTGAAGTTTGTGCACACTTTTCTCTTGCCTCATGGTATTATATAAACCGTAAAAACCCCCCAATACATTATATAGTTTTTGCTACACCCCATAAGAAGAAATACCTTCTCCAAAAAAGCCAGCTTATCCCGCTGGCTTTTTTACTGTCTTAAAATATCATTACTGTTCATGTTATTTTCAGCAATGAAATATCTGCTTCGCCGGAATCCGGCAGTCCGAAATACTGTGACAGAATGAATGGTTGTGTAGAATCACTGAATATCTAAATATTTTTGGGAAAAACAGATGGTTGTCAGATGGTTTATTTTAGGATAAAATAATAAAATGATAAATGACAGAGAGGACTGGACGGAAATGGAACATGAAAAAGCAGATATAAAAAAAAGAATGCAGTACATCCTGAATATGCGTCCTGTGTTTAATAAAGAGGCGCTTTTCAGTGACGGAACAGAATATTACAGAATACCTGCAGAACCAAAGGCAGGAGATACAGTAACGATCAAATTCCGTACCCAGAGAAATAATGTAGATTCTGTATATCTGGTAAGCCAGGAGCAGCGTGTGCAGATGGAGATTTGCGGGACAGAGAACGGATTTGATTATTATTCTGCCCAGGTGACGATTGGAGCGGATATCTTTCGTTATTATTTTGAGATACAGTATGGATGGGTAACCTGTTATTACAATAATCAGGGAGTCTGTATGAAACATGAGGGCAGGATGGATTTTGAGATTTATCCGGGCTTTGATACTCCAAAGTGGGCCAAAGGTGCGGTAATGTACCAGATTTATGTAGACCGTTTTCTTAACGGAGATCCTACCAATGATGTTGTGACCGGAGAATATCATTATATTGGAGATAAGAGTGTACAGGTAGAACAGTGGAATAAGATTCCGGCAGTGATGGGTGTGCGTGAATTTTACGGCGGTGACCTGCAGGGAATTATGAACAAACTGGATTATCTGCAGGATCTGGGAGTCGAGGTTATTTATTTAAATCCGATTTTTGTTTCTCCAAGTAATCATAAGTATGACTGTCAGGATTATGATTATGTGGATCCACATTACGGCAGGATTGTAGAAGATTGTAATGAGGGAATCCTTCTTGGAGATGACGATGATAATTCCCATGCATGGAAATATATCAAACGTGTGACAGATAAGAAGAATCTGGAAGCAAGTAATGAGCTTTTTGCGAAACTGACAGCAGAGATCCACAGAAGAGGAATGAAGATCATTCTGGATGGTGTGTTCAATCACTGCGGTTCTTTTAATAAGTGGATGGACAGAGAACGTATTTATGAGAATCAGGAAGGATATCCGAAAGGAGCTTATGTTTCTGCGGACAGTCCCTATCGTAATTTCTTTTCCTTTAATGATCCTAATGCATGGCCATATAACACCTCCTATGATGGATGGTGGGCACACGATACACTGCCTAAATTAAATTATGAGGGTTCCAGAGAACTTTATGATTATATTCTTCGTGTTGGACAGAAATGGGTATCTGCTCCTTATAATGTAGACGGTTGGAGACTGGATGTGGCGGCGGATCTGGGACACAGCAATGATTTTAACCATCAGTTCTGGAAAGATTTCCGGAAGGCAGTGAAAGCTGCCAATCCAAATGCCATTATCCTGGCAGAGCATTACGGTAATCCGGAAGGCTGGCTGAAAGGTGATGAATGGGATACAGTCATGAACTATGACGCATTTATGGAGCCGCTGACCTGGTTCCTGACAGGTATGGAGAAGCACAGTGACGAGTATCGTGAAGACCTGTTAGGAAACAGTGAGGCTTTTATCGGAGCTATGAAAACGCACATGAGAGCGCTTCATATGTCTGCACTTCAGACAGCCATGAATGAATTGTCAAATCATGACCATTCCAGATTCCTGACCAGAACCAATCACAGGGTAGGACGAATTTCCTATGCAGGTCCGGAGGCGGCATCTGAGGGAGTAAATCCGGCAGTTATGCGTGAGGCGGTTACCATCCAGATGACCTGGCCGGGCGCACCGACTGTATATTACGGAGATGAGGCAGGACTCTGTGGATTCACAGATCCGGATAACAGACGTACTTATCCCTGGGGACGTGAGGATTATCAGATGATCGACTTCCACAGGGTAATGATCCGTATCCATAAGAAATATGAAGTGTTAAAAACGGGATCACTGGGATTTCTCTGGAATGATTATCAGGGACTTTGTTATGCGAGATTTTCTCATGATGAACAGATAATTGTGATCGTAAATAATCAGGAAGAAGGCAGGGAAGTGGAGATACGGTTAGAACAGGCAGGAATCAGCCGTCTGGAAGATACAAAGCTGAAACGTGTTGTCATGACATCTGCAGTGGGATTTACGGAAGAATGTAAAGAATACACAGCAGCAGCCGGAATTCTGAAGATCACAATGCCGGCATTTGGCGCAGTGGTCTTACATCATAAAAATTAACAAAATGCGAAGCGGATGATCTTATCCGCCTGACCCGGACGGCAGCCTCTTGCGGAAGAAGGGGCTGCCGCTTTATAATATAACAAAAAAAGATCCAGACAAATGTCTGAACCTTTTGATGGATGGAGAAGGATTCGAACCTTCGAAAGCGTTGCTAACAGATTTACAGTCTGCCCCCTTTGGCCACTCGGGAATCCATCCTTAAACCGAAACTTATTATATATGAAATATTTAAATAATGCAAGCACTTTTTTATAAATTGCAGAAAATTATTATATATTGTGTATTGCCGGACTTTTTTGCATATCTTCCGGGGAATTTTGTTTGTTATTTTTTTGGCAAAAGAGTAGACGAAAAAGCAGAAATCTGGTAATATAACCATATCTGGATATAGATGTAATTCCATATCGGAGATTGATTAGGGTAACTGAGAATGAACACAGTTACTACAGATTAGGAGGAATTTATCATGTTAGTAAATGCAACAGAAATGCTGAAAAAAGCAAAAGCAGGTCATTATGCAGTTGGACAGTTCAACATCAACAACCTTGAGTGGACAAAGGCTATTCTTTTAACAGCTCAGGAACTGAACTCTCCTGTAATCCTTGGTGTATCCGAAGGTGCTGGTAAATATATGACAGGTTATAAAACAGTTGTTGGTATGGTTAACGGAATGATGGAAGAACTGAACATCACTGTTCCTGTAGCTCTTCACCTTGACCACGGCAGCTATGAAGGATGCTTAAAATGCGTTGAAGCAGGATTCTCATCCATCATGTTCGACGGATCTCATTACCCGATCGAAGAAAACGTTGCAAAAACTAAAGAACTGGTTAAGATCGTTGCTGAACACGGAATGTCTCTGGAAGCAGAAGTTGGCTCCATCGGTGGTGAAGAAGACGGTGTTGTAGGAATGGGCGAATGCGCAGATCCTAAGGAATGCAAGATGATCGCAGACCTTGGTATTGATTTCCTTGCAGCAGGTATCGGTAACATCCATGGAAAATATCCGGCTAACTGGAAAGGCTTAAGCTTTGAGACTCTGGATGCTATCCAGAAACTGACAGGAGAGATGCCTCTGGTACTTCACGGTGGCACAGGTATCCCGGCAGATATGATCAAGAAAGCTATCGACCTTGGCGTATCCAAAATCAATGTAAACACAGAATGCCAGCTTTCTTTCGCAGCAGCTACACGTAAATACATCGAAGAAGGAAAAGATCAGCAGGGTAAAGGATACGATCCTCGTAAACTTCTTGCACCTGGCTTCGAAGCAATCAAAGCTACTGTTAAGGAAAAAATGGAATTATTCGGATCAGTTAATAAAGCCTGATGATAACCTCATAAGTAAAAAATCCCGCATCCTTGTGATGTGGGATTTTTTTATGGACTCAAAAACCTGATGGGCTACGACAACCGAACTCGGACAAAATATACCGCAAAGTGGGGCGTGCAGATTGCAGGAATGATTTTTCAGAAACGCTCTAAAGTAACAGGCGGTTGCTATCTGGAATGAATTTTGGCTACGTTACTGAGAACGGAGTGAACAGTAACAACAGGCGAACTGCATTTTACAAATTGATTTTTATCTCTCTATATAATAAAATAATTGCAGATATCTAAAATAAGGTGAAAGGAAGTAGCAGAACAAAGGATGGAACAGAAAAAAGCCTTAAATAGAAAGAAGCTGAAAGTGATTCTTGTAATATGTATCGTGATGATCGTGACAGCGGGAATCGGTCTGGCTGCTTACATACATCATGTGGATACTGTCACACTGGGAAGGAAAGTGAGTGTGTACAGGTTAGATGTATCGAAGCTTACTGTGGGAGAAGCGCAGCAGAAAATATCTGAAGCATTTCAGAATAAAAAAATAACATTTCATGAAGATGGAAAGGATGTTTATAATGTTTCAATGGAACAACTGGGATACAGTCTGGATCAGGACATTCTGAAAAGTGCACTGGAAACATTGAAACAGGAGAGAAGCGGGACATTTAAACTTTTTGCATCACAGAGAGATTATAAGATTGATTATCAGATCATCAGAGATGAAGCGCAGGAACAGGCAGCATTGTCTGCGGATCATTTTGATGAAAAAGACAGAACAGAACCTACGGATGCACATATCCGATATAGTAAAAAGAAACAGAAATATGTGTTGGTGAAACAGGTTTCCGGAAATCAGATTGATGAAAACAGGCTATTAAGCTATGTGGAGGAAACTCTGGATAAAGATTTCGAAACAGAATTGCTTACATCTGATGTAAAGATGGAATTAAACGAGGAAGTTTACCAGCAACCGGATATTGAAGAATCAGGCGAAATGAAGCAGAAGGTGAAGAAGTTAAACAGCCTGTTGAAAAAATACCGCAGTACAACAGTTTCTTATCTGTTTGGCGAGGAAACGCAGGTGCTGGATTCAGACACGATCAGTTCTTGGCTGCAGATTAAAAATAGTGGTATAAGCATTGATAAGGATGCGGCTGCAGATTACATATCGAATATGGCAAATAAATATAATACCATTTATGTGCCGCGTACTTTTCATACATCGCTGGGAACGGATGTTACGGTTTCTGATAATGAATATGGATACAGGATCGATCAGGATGCAGAGCTGACACAGCTTCTTGAAGATCTTAAAAGTGGTGAAAATGTATCCAGAGAGCCGGTGTACAGCAGCAGTGGCATGAAGAGAAACGGAACAGATGACCTGGCAGGCAATTATATAGAAGTCAGTCTTGATTCACAGCATTTATGGCTGTATAAAGATGGTGCACTGGTTACGGAAACAGATATTGTCAGCGGTGCACCCACACCGGAGCGTGAGACTTACAGAGGGGCATGGCCGATTGCATATAAGGCAAGTCCGTTTACGTTAAGCAGTGAAGAATATGGATATGCGGAAACGGTAAAATACTGGATGCCGTTTGTTTATGGACAAGGACTTCATGATGCGTCATGGCAGTCTGCATTTGGCGGAAACCGATATAAGACAGGACATGGAAGTCACGGCTGTATCAATCTGCCGGAAGATCAGGCGGCATTGATATATAATACAATCGATGGAGGATATCCTATTATTATTTATTAAAGATATATAGGATGGATTTTATCTATCTGATTAAAGAGAAAGAATAGAAGAGGTATAAAAATATGGAATTTCAGAATCTGATAGAAAAGAGACGGAGTGTTCGTAAATATGTAGAGAGAAATACGGTGACGAAAGATGAAATTTTGAGTATGATAAAAGCAGCTCAGGAGGCGCCTTCATGGAAGAACTCTCAAACAGGACGTTATTACTGTATTATGGACGAAAAGAATGTGGAACAGTTCAGACGGGAATGTCTGCCGGAAATGAATGCAGGGAAATGTGAGAATGCAGTGTTGCTGGTTAGTACTTTCGTACATAACAGAGCAGGTTTTCAGAAAGATGGAACAGCGGATAATGAAATTGGAAATGGATGGGGATGTTATGATCTTGGGCTGCAGAATGAGAACCTGATATTAAAGGCTGAAGAACTGGGATATGGAACTCTTATTATGGGGATCAGGGATGCGGATAAGATCAGAGAATTTTGTTCTGTTCCGGAGACGGAGACTGTTGTTGGGGTAATTGCGGTAGGAGTTCCGGGGGAAGAGCCTGGACGGCCGAAAAGGAGAGATACAGAAGAGATTGTGAAGTTTTTGTAAGATCAGTTAAAGGGTGAAGCAGCCCCAAACAATTTTATTCGGCTCGGTTTCGGGTCTTAAGAAAAGCTAAGGCTGGGAAGTCTGCTAAAAGGGGGACACAGCCCCAAACAATTCTCTTCGGCTCGGTTTCGGGTCTTAAGAAAAACTAAGCTCGGGAAGATCAGGTAAGAGGGACGCAAGCTCAAATCATTCTCTTCGGCTCGGTTTCGGGCCTTAAGAA